>JAYNUL010000043.1:1895-10831 GCA_038281125.1 Fidelibacterota bacterium
AGTCTACTGATGATGAGTCTACTGATGATGAGTCTACTGATGATGAGTCTACTGATGATGAGTCTACTGAAGACTAATAAATTTGTATTAATAGCAGCCTGTAATTAATAGATAATATTAAGCAATTCTTCGGTATTGGTTAGAGTTCCGCAATCCAGTAAATTTCCCCGTTTCAAATGAAAATAAAATTGTCGGATATTAAATCCGGTTTTAAAGATAAGTTCTTTGACATTCCAACAAATAGTATTCCTAATAGAGGTACTAGCTTTAAGCACAACAGTATTCACTGTACATTATCTTCCTTTACCTTTCAAAGTAATAGGTATGTTCTAAAAGGTTATATTGATGCAACTATTTACCATGAATGTGTAAGATGTCTAGATGCCTTTGAATCAAAAATTTCTTTGCCACTGGAAATCTGTGTTGAGAGCAATAACATTGAGGAGTCTTTAGAGTCTGAAAGTGAGAACATCATTAAGTTTTCTAATTCAATGGATGAAATTGATATTGGTGCCTTTTTAGCAGACTTTATTGAGTTAGAAAAGCCAATGAATCCACTATGTAACAATGACTGCTTAGGTCTTTGTGTTGTTTGTGGAATTAGTAAGAGCAAAACGTCATGTGATTGCACAGTTGATAAAGGATACGAAGTTTGGGACAAGTTAAAAAATTTAGAAATTAAATAGAATTAAGGAGATTTTATGGCATTGCCAAAAAGACGTCAATCAAAGACGCGTGGAAAAAAACGAAGAACTCACTATAAGTCAAAACTTGTTTCTACAGCGAAATGTGCACAATGTGGAGCACAAAAAGTTTCTCATAGAGCCTGTCCAAATTGTGGCTACTATAGGGGAAGACCAGTAGTTTCCGCATCCTAATCCTAGGGAATGTCCTGATCCTACTACATACTCATCTAAAGTCATCCATAAAATCTTTTAAAACACCACAAAATCTCCACCACTATTGAGATGAATGCTAAGATAACAGCAACAGCGCATAATGTGCCAGAAAAGGTTATGACAAACTTTGACCTTGAAAAGTTGGTAGACACCTCAGATGAATGGATTCAGTCAAGAACTGGAATTGTTCAGCGACATGTAGTTGCTAAAGATGAAGCAAGCTCAGATATTTCTACACGAATTGCTCATTCCTTGCTAGAGAAGTCCCAGATGTCTCCAGATGACCTTGATCTAATTCTTGTTGGTACTGTAACTCCTGACCACTTTACACCATCTACAGCAGCTTTGGTTCAAAAAAATATCAAAGCAAATAATGCATGGGGATATGACTTAAGCGCAGCATGCTCAGGTTTTTTATTTGGTTTGGAAACAGGTGCAAACTTTATTGCTTCAGGAAGATATAAAAGGGTTATGGTAATTGGTGTAGATACTATGACATCCATTCTAGATTTTCAAGATAGGGACACTTGTGTTATTTTTGGAGATGGTGGTGGTGGTGTAATTTTAGAACCAACTAGTGATGGAAATGGGATAGTTGATTCAATCTTACACATGGATGGTTCAGGAGGAGATTATTTAATCGTACCTGGAGGCGGAAGTAGAATTCCTGCATCGATAGAATCTGTTGAAAAAAGGGAACATTTTATCAAACAAGATGGAAAAACTGTGTTTAAATATGCTGTTAAGGGCATGGCAGACGTATCTGAAAAAATTCTATCTAGAAACAATTTAACTGGTCAAGATATATCATTATTCATTCCTCACCAAGCAAACAAAAGAATAATTGATTCAGCTGCAAATCGTTGCGGTATTTCTGAAGAAAAGGTATTAATCAATATTGATAAATATGGAAATACAACCGCAGGTACTATTCCTATAGCAATTAATGAAGCAGTTAAGGACAACCGCATCAAAGATGGGGATTATATTTTACTTGCTTCTTTTGGAGCAGGCTTTACCTGGGGTAGCGTTTTGATTAAATGGGAGTCAAATTAATCATGATTGGTTGGCTATTTCCAGGTCAAGGTTCCCAGTATGTTGGAATGGGGTTAGATCTGAAAGAAAATTCAGAAAAAGCTAAAGAGTATTTCGATATATCAAATGAAATAATGAACTGTGATATTCAATCAATAATTTTTAACGGACCTGAAGAATTACTTAAAAAGACTGAATATACACAACCCGCCATATATATAGTTTCTGTCATAACGGGTTATTTACTAATTGATAAGGGATTAAAACCAACCGCGCTTGCAGGGCATAGCCTTGGGGAATATTCTGCTCTAGCAATTGGGGGAGCATTTGATTTTACTGCAGGACTAAAACTTGTAAAATCTAGATCTGAAAACATGGCAAACGCTGGAATGGAAAAAAGTGGTACAATGGCAGCTTTAGTTGGTTTGGATGATGAAACTGTAATAAACCTCTGCAAATCTTATGAAGGTAATGGTGTTGTTGTTCCCGCTAATTTTAATTCGCCAGGTCAAGTTGTTATATCTGGTAATATTAATGCAGTAGAGTGGGTAATAAAGTCATCCAGAGATGCTGGAGCAAGAATGGCAGTTGAATTAAATGTGAGTGGCGCATTTCATTCACCCTTAATGTCCCCTGCTAGAGAAAATCTTGCTGAAATGATTAATTCTCTCGAAATTTCGGATACAGTTTACCCTGTATTTACAAATGTTGATGCCAAGCCAGTGACAAAAGCTATTGATATAAAAAGTTCTTTAATTCAACAATTAGAGAATCCTGTACTATGGGCAAAATCTATTTTGGAGATGAAGAATAAAGGAATAAACCATTTTATTGAAGTTGGACCTGGAAAAGTACTTCAAGGCTTGAACAAACGTATTGATAGATCTATCATATCTCAAGGTGTTGATTCAATTACAAAGTTAAAGCAAATCGATGTTTGATTTAAATGACAAGGTCGTAATTGTTACAGGGGCATCTCAAGGGATAGGACGAACCATCGCAACTGTATTTGCAAAATCTGGAGCAAATGTTGTCTGCGTTGCAAGATCTGAAAAGAAAATTGAAGAATTAAGTATGGAAATTAAAAGTCAAGGAGGATTAGCCATGCCTGCTGTATGTGATATTAGCGATGGCGATTCTTTTTCCAAAACAATTAAATCAGTTGTAGATGAATTTGGAAAACTTGATGTTCTTGTGAATAATGCTGGAATTACCAGAGATGCTTTACTTATGAGAATGAATGAAAGTCAGTGGGACGAAGTAATTCAAACCAATCTTAAAGGAGCCTTTTTTGGCATGAAGGCAGCGATTAGACCGATGATGAAAAATAAATTTGGTAGAATAATTAACATCACGTCCATTGTAGGTCTTACTGGAAATCCTGGACAAGCTAATTATGCTGCATCAAAAGCCGGCCTAATTGGAATGACTCAATCAATAGCAAAGGAAGTTGGATCACGAGGAATAACAGTCAATTGTATTGCTCCTGGATGGATTGATACGGAAATGACTGAGGAACTTCCAGAAGATTTAAAAAAAGATTTATTAGATAGAATACCAATCAATAAAATTGGTAAACCTAAAGACATTGCATATGCTGCAGTGTTCTTGGCGTCTGATGAGGCAAGTTACATTACCGGCCAAACTATCACCGTTGATGGTGGCCGTGTCATAAATTAAATAAGGAGACATTATGTCCACATTCAATAAGGTAAAAGAAGTTATAATTGATAAGCTAGGTGTCGAAGAAGACATGATTAAAACTGAGGCTCATTTTGTAAATGATCTTGGTGCAGATTCACTGGATACGGTTGAATTGATCATGGAATTTGAAGAGGAATTTGGGATTGAGATACCTGATGAGGATGCAGAAAATATTACCACAGTTGGTTCTGCTGTTGATTATATAGATAAGGTTCAAGACTAGTTAATAAAATATGTCCCGTGAAAAAATAGTAATTACTGGTCTTGGTTCCGTTACACCTAATGGGAACCATATTGATGAGTATTGGGCGAATCTAATTTCAGGAGTAAGTGGTATTGGGCCCATAACTTATTTTGATTCATCAAATCACAGAGTAAAAATTGCAGGACAATTGACAGATTTTGATCCCGAAACAGTACTTGATGCTAAAGAGATTAGGAAATTAGATCCATTTTCAGTTTACGCATTAGTAGCTACGGAAGAGGCAATTAAAATGTCAGGCCTCGATAATAATCAATTTAATCCAGATAGAATTGGAGTAACAATAGGTACTGGGGTTGGTGGAATTCAAACACTTGAGGATCAACAAAGAGTAATAGATCAAAAAGGTGCTCGAAGGGTATCGCCTCAATTCGTTCCAAAAATGATTGCAAACATTGCTGGAGGACATTTATCAATGCGATGGAATCTAAAAGGGCCGAATCAGACTGTCACCTCGGCTTGTGCATCAGCAACAGACGCAATTGGAATGGCGATGCGCTTAATACTTGCTGGTGACGCAGATGCAATGGTCACAGGTGGTACTGAGGCAAGCATAACTGGACTAACAATTGCTGGCTTTGCCAATATGAAAGCATTATCTCAATCTAATGAAAATCCGACTTCTGCAAGCAGACCTTTTGATATGGATAGGAATGGATTTGTCCTTGGAGAAGGATCTGGAATGATTGTAATTGAGACTGAGTCACATGCAAAAAGACGGGGTGCAAACATACTTGCTGAACTTGCGGGCTATGGTTCGACAGACGATGCATTCCATATAACACAACCTTCAGAAGGCGGAATAGGCGCGCTTAAAGCAATGGAAAGAGCCGTTATAGATGCAAATCTTAATCTTGAAGATATCGATTATATAAATGCACATGGTACATCTACTCCATTTAATGATAAAAATGAATCAGCCGCAATAAGCCACCTCTTTAAAGACCACAGTAAAAAGTTAAAAGTAAGTTCTACAAAGTCAATGACAGGGCATTTGCTTGGAGCTGCGGGTGGTATTGAAGCTGTTGCCTCCGTAAAAACAATCATGCATCAAATGATAGCCCCAACCATTAATTATGATACTCCAGATCCAGAATGTAATCTTGATTATGTTCCAAATACGGCTCAGGATAGTGAGGTAAATGCGGTATTATCAAATACATTTGGTTTTGGTGGACATAATGCCGTTATTTGCATTCGTAAATACAATTGAAACTTTTTGTAAAACTAAAACAATATTTTCTAGATAAGTCTGATTCAGTTTCAATTTTAGAAAAAAAAATAAATTATATATTTCACAATAAAGAGTACCTCAACCAAGCATTTACACATAAATCACTCAACACAGAACCTCGTAAAAATTATGAGCGATTAGAATTTTTAGGAGACGCTGTAATTGACATCATAGTAAGTCGAGAGCTAATGCGCGATTTTCCTGAAGGAGATGAAGGACTTTTAACCCAAAGACGTGCAGCACTAGTTCAAAAACCTTATCTTGCCAGCATAGGACACCTCTTAGATTTAATGGATTATCTTTTGATTGAAAAGAGTGTTAACCTAGAAATTGAAAAGATTGCCGAAAAGCAACAAGCAAACCTTTTTGAAGCATTGATAGGAGCAATATATCTTGATGGAGGAATTGAGCCTTGCAGGAAACTTATCCTTGAAACGGTATGGACCTACAGACATGAGGCATGGAAGACTACAAATTATAAAGGAAAACTAATTGAATATTGTCATTCTAAAAATATTGAAAATCCGCTTTTTATGGTAAAAGATATAACAGGACCAGATCACCAGAGAACCTTTGAAATCCAAGTTAAAATAGGATTAAAAAAATACCCATCTGGAATGGGTACAAATAAAAAAACTGCTGAACAACTTGCTGCAAAATTAGCACTTGAAAAAATGGGTGCTTCCATTTAGGATTCTAGTTTACTAATCCTATCTCTTAACTTAGCAGCAATTTCATACTCTTCATCCTCTATCGCGCTTTGCATTCTCTCTCTTAGAGTTTCGATTGAAATTTCTTCTTTCTTCCTTTTCGGTTTTTCTTGTTTTAAAGAGTCTTCCAGCAAGCCTGCCTCTTCTAAGACTTTTTTTGCGACTAATATAGGTGTGTCCATCCTTAGAGCAATTGCAATTGCATCACTTGGCCTAGCATCAATAATTCTTTTACCAAGTTTGATTGACTCTATTTCTAATTGAGAAAAGAAAATTCCCTTATCAAGACTATTAATCCTTACAGCATTTAGTACTCCATCAACCCCTGATATGAGATCGCAAATCAGATCATGGGTCAATGGACGAGGTGTATCCACTGTCTCAATAGCCAATGCTATTGACTGCGCTTCAAATGAACCAACAATCACAGGAATACATTTTTCACCAGTAATCTCTTTGAGAATGACTGCATAACTTTTGCTTTCAGAGTGATAGGATATTTTTGTGACTTTTACAGGTATCATTTAATTTTACTAAGTTCTTTTTTCAATCTATCAATATTGCTAACTGGACTTGGATCAGTATTATGTGCGATTGCACACCAATAACTTAGCCAATCTCCATAATGAATCATATTAAGAAATCTAACTTGAAATAAATTTCCTTTCATTTTAATAACATGTTGATCGACTTTCTTTTCGTTTAAAATAGTTTGTGTTATAGCCATCCTATGTTTCACTCTTTCATTGTCAGCTTTATCGCTAAGCCAGATTAAAAATAAATGATCAAATAAAATAGAATTATTCTCCCATCCTACTATCTCGTTGTGATTTAATTCTGGTAAATCATTGTGATAGCAAAGCATTTTTGAATTTTCACATATTTGCCCTTTAAGCCGAAGAGCCGCTACATTCATAGAAGAGTTATCAGAGTAGATGATAGGTATTTTATTATGAATTTGATCTGCTAATTCAATTATGGGATTTTCATTTGAATCTAGACAATGTAATTCTCTATAATTAAATAATGACTCAATTACTTCTGGAAGCCATGAATCAATCCTAGTATTTAATATACCTATTTTTTGTAACAATTTGATCATTGGAACAAAAGAAAAGGCTAATGCAGCCCTTGGCTGTAAACCACTTGGAATTATTACAACATCCTTATTTTCAGTTTCAAGTTTTTTAGCTAAAGAACCGCCTGTAGTAATGCCACAAACTTGTGCACCTTTGACCATTGAATCATCTAAAGCCGCAAGAGTTTCTTCAGTATTTCCAGAATATGAAGAACAAATTACCAATGTATTCTTATTTACCCAATTTGGAACAGAATACCCACGACAAACGAAAAATGGTATATCAATACACTCTTTCTCAAGAACAGAAACAACATCACCTCCTATTGCAGATCCACCCATTCCCGCCACTACAATGCTATTAATTTTACTGTAATCTTGTTTCAATTTGATATTTTCACCAAGGCTGTTAGCCTCTGAAAGATTATCTGGAAACTCCCAAATTGCATTAAACATATTTTCCTTATCTAAGTTTTTATACATCAGAATGTCCTTTTTTCAATAAAGTTTACAAGTTGTGCAAGCTCTTGGGTATTAACGCCATCAAGTTTTTTTAAAAAATTCAAACTCTCTTGAAAGTATTCATCAGAAATTGACCTTGTTTCGTTGATAATATTTTTTTCTTCAAAAAAGTAATATATATTTTTAATTAGATCATTGTTTTCTGACAAGTTCAATAGATCTTTCCATTCGTCAGGATAGGACTCTCTAGCTAAAATAACCATTATGGTCTGTTTCCCCTCAAAAATATCGCTGCCTAAACTCTTACCCATAGTCTCAGTATCAGCAGTGATTTCTAATAAGTCATCGTGTATTTGAAACCCCATTCCAAGATTCCGTCCAAATTGTTCATATATATGTACTTCTTCTTCACTTCCATCATTATAAATTACTGGTAGTGCTGCTGAGGCTCCAAGCAAACTACCCGTCTTTTTGTTAATCATATCAAAATACATTTTTCTATCTACATCATGATCGTTCTCAAATTCTTTGTCCAATGCCTGGCCTTCGCAAATTTCCAAGGTTGTTTTATTAAAATATTTAGATAATAAAACACCATTAGATGAGATTTCATTTAAAATAATTTGAGCAATAGTGTAAATACCATCGCCTGCTAGAATAGCTGTTGATGAGTCCCATTTTTCATGAATAGTTTGCTTTCCATGTCTAATGGTATCATTATCCATTATGTCATCATGGACCAATGTAAAATTATGTAATAACTCAACAGCGATAGATAAGTTCATCAAAGCATCTGAATCAATATTGTTTGCTCTTCCTGATAAGTGAGTTAGTATAGGTCTAAATCGCTTACCTCCATTCAGTACTGAATATCTAATTGGATCATAAAGGTATCTTGGTGCATCAGGGATTGGTATTTTTTTTAACTGCCTATTTACATTTGAACGGATGGAATCAATAAAACTTGCGAAATCGTCCATTAATGACCACCCAATTTAAGATTGCCAAATTCTTTTAACTTATCCAAAACTAAATTCATTATTTCATCTCTTCTATCAATCGAATTCGCTTCAAATCGGCAAACAATGACTGGCTGTGTATTTGATGAACGGACTAATCCCCAACCGTCACCAAACTTTATTCTTACACCATCTACTGTAATACAATCGTAGTTTTTTGTGAAGTATTCTATAGCTTTTTTAGTAATATTAAATTTTTCCTCATCATTTTTTGCTTCCATTCTCATTTCTGGCGTTGAATGGTATACCGGAATAATTGATCTAAGTTCAGAAAGGCTTTTATTTGTTTTTGATAATAGTTCTAACAACCTCGCGGCAACATAGATTGCATCATCATAGCCAAAATAGTCGTCAGCAAAAAATATGTGACCACTCATTTCACCCCCAAATTTGCAACCTACTTCAGTCATTTTTTGTTTTATCAAGGAGTGTCCTGATTTCCACATAATTGGATTTCCACCATAATGATTTATCATATCCTCCAGAGCCTGAGAACATTTCACATCAAATAGTATATCTTCTCCATTTTTTAT
>JAYNUL010000044.1:0-10659 GCA_038281125.1 Fidelibacterota bacterium
AAATGTCCAACCACATTCAGGTTCTCAGGCTAATATGGCAGTTTTCATGACATTCTTAAAGCCAGGTGATCTTATTATGGGATTGGATCTTGCTCATGGAGGGCATCTTACCCATGGCAGTATGGTCAACTTTTCAGGACAGTTATACAAGTCTATTTCTTATCATGTATCAAAGGAAACAGGCAGGGTAGATTTTAATGAAGTCAGAGACTTAGCCCAGAAGCATAAACCAAAGCTTATTATTTGTGGTGGGAGTGCATATCCCAGGTTTGTTGAGTTTGAAGAATTTCGGAATGTAGCAGACTTGATAGGTGCCTTCCTGATGGCAGATATAGCACATCCTAGTGGTCTCGTAGCATCTGGGGTGCATCCCTCGCCTATAAAATATTGTGATGTAGTTACAAGTACTACTCACAAAACTCTAAGAGGACCCAGGGGAGGAATTATAATGATGGGCAAAGATTTTGAAAATCCCTGGGGAAAAAAGGCACCTAAATCTGGTAGAGTAAAAATGGTTTCAGAATTGCTTGATGCCTCTGTCATGCCAGGAGTACAGGGTGGACCACTCATGCATGTAATTGCAGCAAAGGCAGTTGCTTTTGGAGAAGCTCTAAAACCAGAGTTTAGAAAGTATACTGAAAAAATTGTCGAAAATGCAAAAACTATGGGTAACGAATTTTTAAAGCTTGGCTATGACTTAGTTTCCGGCGGTACCGATACGCATGTTCTTTTAATTGATCTTACAAATAAAAGTATAAACGGTAAAAAGGCTGAAAACATTTTAGGGGAAGCAGGTATACATCTCAATAAAAACATGGTTCCCTTTGATACAAAAAGTCCTTTTATAACCAGTGGGATAAGGATAGGCACTCCTGCAATTACGACCAGGGGAATGGGAGAGCCTGAAATGATTCAGATCGTAAACTGGATAGATGCAATAATCAATGATCCTGAAAATGAAAAATTATGCTCAGATATACTTCTCGATGTAAATGATTTATGCTCAAAATTTCCAATTTATAAGCACTGATATCTTCTCCACCTTAGTTTGAGTAAAATTAGGCAATTAGCACCACTATTATTTTTACTATCATCAGCATGCGTTCCTAAGGCATTTCTTCTTGAACGACCCAAATTGGTTTCTGTTTATTTTGAAAGGAAAATAGAAAAGCTAGAGAAAACTAAATCTCCTGATCTAATTAGCCAGCGTTTACTTATGAGAACAAAAGTTGAGTATGGTTTTGGTATCATTATGGAACAGGCTAATAGGTTAATCGATGAGGATTATTCACAAGCGATGGCAAAATATGAACAGGCTAATAAAATTTTTTCAGAAGCTAGAGATTCCGGTATATCAATTATCACAAAAAAGTATCCAAACTTCAATAAGTGGTTAAATAAAGAAGCTTCTATTGATTTTAACGCAGATGATATGAATGACATATACTGGCTTGCTGCATCAATTGGTGGATGTATAAGCTCTAGCAGGGGTGATCCTTTTGAATTAATTAATCTACCAAATGTTGGCAGGCTTCTTAGAACAGGCATAGATATAAACCCAGGATGGGGAAATGGGTCCTTTTACTCAGCAATGATAAGTTTCACAACAACAAGATCAGACTTGAATGAAGTAATGCTTAGAGATTCAGTAGATTATTATTTTGATAAAGCCGTTCTCTTCTCAAATGGAAAAGATGCAGGGCCATATTTAACATATGCTGAGTCCATTCATAAACCATTTCAAGAAAGGAAAAATTTCGTAGATAAGTTAAATTATGTCATAAATATGGAAAATAAACCAAACAATGAGTTTGAATTGACTAATCTGCTTGCAAAAAGCAGGGCGAAATGGCTGCTCGCTAGAACCGACGAATATTTTTTAGAATGAAATTAAAGATTCTCATAATCGTCCTTTACCTTTCAACTCTGCAAGCACGTAATGTGGTTGTTAAAATGGCTACACTTGCGCCTGAGGGTACTGACTGGCATGGAATGCTAATTGAAATGGGGCAGGAGTGGAAGGAAGCAACTAAAGGTAAAGTAAAATTAAGAATATATCCGGGTGGTGTTTTAGGAGATGAGAGAGATATGGTCAGGAAAATGAGAATAGGGCAAATCCATGCTGCAGGAATGACTGCAGAAGGGTTGTCTGAGATTGTACCTGAATTCGCTGGTTACTTTATACCTCTTGTTTACCAAAGCGTTGAAGATGTACAAGCTGTTACAAACGAGATTCTACCCCAGCTTGAGACTAATCTTGAAAAAAGCGGATTTAAACTATTGTATTTTGGTGAGTTGACCTGGGCATATTGGTTTTCAGCACAACCAATTAAGACACCATCCGATTTGAAAAAAAGCAAATTTTTTACTTGGGCTGGCGATTTTAAGTGGGAACAGGTCTACAAAAAAGCAGGGTATAATCCTATACCCCTTGCTAGTACTGAAATCTTATCTGGGTTGCAAACTGGTCTTATAAATACCATTCCAATGCCGCCAATTTATGCACTGGCCCAGCAGTCATTTGGTATTGCAAATCATATGCTAAACATGAAATGGGGTATCCTCATGGCTGGCATAGTTGTTGATTTGAAAACATGGAACAGAATACCCAAGAAGTATCATGAAGATTTAATTGAAATTACTCATTCTATCCAGGATAAATATAAGGAATCAAATCTAAAAGCTGAGCAGTCTGCCATAAATGCAATGAAAAAATATGGTTTAACTATTCACGAACTTAATGAGTCTGAGATGGAGATGTGGGACTTAGAGGTAAAAAGAGTCAGTAAATATCTAAGAGGGAATATTATTCCTGAAAGCATTTACGATACTGTTATCAGGCTAACTGATAAATGATTGCCTGATGGGCCAACTATTTAAGTTACTTCATTTCATAACAAATGTTAAGATTGAAGAGAAGGTGGCACTCTTCATTTTCTTAACAATGACCGCTCTTCCTTTGCTAGAAACGATAACCCGTTTTTTAAGTATAAATAGCATTCCTGCGTCTCAGATTCTGGTACAACATCTTACACTTTGGATTGGATTTGTTGGTGCAGTTTTGGCTGCAAAACAAAACAAACTATTGGCACTAACCAGAGAATCAATTTTCCAAAAAGAGACACAGGTAAACCCTGGTAAATGGTTGGCAAAGGTAACAACCTTTTTGGTGTTAGTTTGTCTCGCAATAGGTAGCTGGGATCTTGTAAAAGTAGAGATGGAGTATCCCATTAACATAGCGCCAATAATACCTAGGTGGTTTGCTCAAATTATCATGCCACTTGGTTTTGGACTCATGGCCCTTCATATTTATCTGAATAGCTACAAAAAAAGTCTTCATAGGTTAACCCTTCTACTTATTTTCATTATCTTGTCATCAGGTTCATTTACAGATTGGTTATATGACTCGTTGCCAGTTGTTTACATTGGAATATTTATCATAATATTTTCAATTTACAATGGAGCACCAATTTTTGTAGGGTTGGGAGGTCTTGCAATCTTGATGTTTTGGATGGACTACACTCCAATATCTGCTATACCTGCTGAAACATATAGGATAGTGGTTTCACCAACTCTTCCAACTATTCCACTTTTCACCTTTGCTGGATACCTACTTGCAGAAAGCAGGGCATCAGAACGATTAATCAAAGTTTTCAAGGAATTATTTGGGTGGATACCTGGTGGAACTCCGGTAGTAATTGTATTGCTTTGCGGGTTCTTTACCGCCCTCACTGGGGGATCAGGAGTAACAATTCTCGCACTAGGTGGTTTGTTATTACCAATGCTACTTAAAGACGGATATAGCCGATCATTTTCACTTGGTCTTATTACGGTTTCTGGAGCGATTGGCCTTTTGTTTCCTCCTAGCTTACCTCTAATCATTTATGGAGTAACCGCTGGTGTGTCTGTGAAAAATGTTTTTATAGGTGGACTAGTACCTGGAATGCTTCTGATAGTGCTTATATCCTCGTGGTCAGTTTATCAGGGGAAAAAGAAAAATGTTAAGCTTAGGAAATTTATTCCAAAGATAGCAATCCAGACTTCTTGGGATACGAAGTGGGAGCTATTTCTTCCTTTATTAATACTGCTTGGAGTTTTTGGTGGGTTCACAACCCTAGTAGAGACGGCAGCTTTGACAGTTATATATATTTTGATTGTTGAAATGTTTATATATAAGGATATAAACACAAAAGATTTAAATAGAATCGTAACTGAATGTGCGACACTTATTGGAGGTGTTTTGATCATTCTTGGCGTAGCTATGGGACTAACCAGCTACTTAGTTGATGCACAGGTTCCAATGTTAATTCTTTCATGGGCAAAAATTGCAATAGCAAATAAATATCTTTTTCTACTTCTTCTGAATGTCTTTTTATTGATGGTGGGATGCCTTATGGACATATTCTCAGCAATTATTGTAATCGTGCCATTGATAGGGCCTTTGGGTATACATTTTGGTATTGATCCTGTGCATTTAGCGATAATTTTTATTGCCAATCTTGAACTTGGCTTTTTAACTCCCCCAGTTGGTATGAATTTATTTCTTTCAGCCTACAGGTTTGAAGAACCTATGTCAAAAATATATAGGGCAACCCTACCATTTTTTGTAATAAAATTAATTGCCGTTGGGTTAATAACTTATTTCCCATTCCTAACCCTATCATTTTTTAAATAAGTTAAGAAATAAAGGAAGACAATCATTACTTGATTATGAGGGGTTTCAAAAGATATATTCCGGTCAATCAATACAGGAGCAATCCGATACCTTAAACGCTATTATTCTGTCTTTAAAAGACAACACTTTTATACAATTATTTAAACAGGAGACGTTCAATGAAGCGTTCAGGGATTGCGCTATCACTTATGATAGCCCTGATAAACCCAGCCTTTGCTCAGAGTGAAGCTGGAGCCATATTTCTTTTAATAGCACCCGGAGCCAGAGCTGGTGGAATGGGTGAAGCACAAACCGCAGTGGCCAATGATGCGTATGCTAGTTATTGGAACCCAGCGGGGTTAGGTTTCCTTGATGGAAGAGAATTAGCAATGATGCATGTCAACTGGTTACCTGGGCTGGCTGATGATCTTTATTATGAATTTCTTGCCTATCGAAAAAAATATCCTAATCTTGGAACCGTAGGTGGGCACTTAATATTTCTAAATCTAGGTGAACAAATAAGGACTAGTGAAACTGGTGACGAACTTGGAACCTTTACCAGTTACATGACTGCATTTTCACTATCCTATAGCGCACTTATTTCAAAAAATCAGTCCTTTGGTATCAATGCAAAGGTTTCCTACCAGCATCTTGTTGAAATTGGTGCTGGCAGTGAAAAGGGTAAAGGGACATCTACTGATTTTGGATTTGATATTGGATACATGCACAAGGAATGGCTATCTCCAAATCTGACATTGGGTCTTAATCTTTCAAATCTTGGTCCAAAGGTTTCATTTATTGATCCAGACCAGGCTGATCCACAACCAACAAATCTTAGTATCGGTCTAAATTATTCTTTGATAAATGGTGAGTTTAATAAGCTAAATCTTGTTTATGATGTAGATAAACTTCTTGTGTCATCCTACCCTGACATGGACTGGGATGGAGATGGTTACATAGGTGGATACGATGAAGATGGAAATGTAAGCCCTGGTAATGATTATAATTCTGATGGTAAAATGGAAATAGCCCATACAGATCCAATTTACCTTGCACTATTTACCTCTTGGGTAAATGATTGGTTTTTAGGTGGAGATATTGACTACGGTTCAAACAGCCCTGGGAATGGTGACGGTGTTATTGGTGGCTATGAATGGGTAGATGCAGACGGTGATGGAAATATAGATGGGGGAAAATGGTTTGATTCCGATTCAAATGGAGTAGTAGATCCGGGTGAGAATGAAATGGTGCAAACACCAGGGCAACCAAATGATGAAGGCTGGGGGAGCTATAATGAGTATGGGATTAAAGAAGTAGGAAATTCAAAGGACAGGTCTATTTCTGATGAATTAGATCGTTTGGTCCATAACTTTGGAATGGAATATTGGTACGGGAAATATTTCGCTATTAGAACTGGTTTTTACTACGATAAGACGGGGAAGATAAGCAACCCTACCTTTGGAATTGGATTAAGATTCTCTGGGTATGGCTTTGACTTTGGATATACATATGGAGAGCAAGGACATCCTCTGACAAATACGATGAGATTCTCTCTGAATATAGAATACTAGAATATTCCAGAAACAATGTTTCAATCCATTATACACAGATCAATCATTCTGGTTGGTTTGTTAGGTTCTCTTAATGCAGAAATAATTGATTCTATAAAAATTTGTGCAATTCGAGTTTCCTTTAATGAAGATGATTTTGTAAGCACTACAGGTAGTGGAAACTTTTTGTTAGAATCAGAGGGGATTGATTGTGGTTCTTATACAATAGACCCAGCTCCTCACGATAAGGACTACTTTGAGTCTCAGATAATGGCGCTTAATTCTTATTTCAGATCTGTGTCCTATGAAAAATTTGGAATAAATATGGAGGGTACTGTTGTGTTCCCTTCTAGTCAAAATGGAAGCTATAAGCTTTCAAATACAATGAACTATTACAATCCTTACATTGAAAATGATGTACAAGAGAGAAGAATTACTGAACTATTTCAAGAATCAATAATCACTGCATATCAAGAGGACTCCATCAACTTTTCTTCTTTTGATCTTGTAGTGGTATTTCACGCGGGTATTGGCCAAGATTTTTCACTTCCATTTTTAGATCCGACTCCAGAGGATATACCCTCAACATATATAGATCAAAAAATGATTAGTGATAATCTTAATCAGGCAGGAATCATAATAGGAGAGCATATAATTGATAGAGGGATTATTCTCCCTGAGTCCCAGAATCATCTGCTCTTTGATATTGCAGAGAGTATGTTTGGAGATGCTACAGATCCTTGCGAATACCAGTATGGATTAACAGGAACTTTTGCGCTCATGGTTGGTTTTGCAATCGGACTTCCACCTCTTTGGAATATTGAATCAGGAGAAAGCAGAGTAGGAGTATTTGGCCTAATGGATCAGGGATCAAATAATGGAAGAGGTATCATTCCATCTCCACCAACTGCTTGGTCAAGAATATATGCAGGCTGGGAGGTACCAGTTGAGCCCTATCTTAATTCTGAGATGTATCTTCCTTTGAGAAATGATGGAAACATTATAAGAATACCAATCACGGATCAGGAGTACTATTTAATAGAGAATCGAAGTAATCATGTTCGACCGAGAGTGAGTATTGATTCTATTCGATATTTAATCGGTACTATGTCAAATAGTGGAACCTATCCGTCATATTCTGAAATTCTTCAGGACTCCTCTGGCATTGAAAAAGATATTAATGGTGTGGTAGTATCTGTACCAAATTATGATATTGGCCTTCCCGCATCTGGACTTTTGATTTGGCATATTGATGATGCAATAATTTCCTCATCGATCGATGGATACGGAATTAACAACGATATTGAGTCAATGGGTATAAATCTAGAGGAGGCTGATGGCGCGCAAGACATAGGGCACCAATCTATCTTTTTATTTAATGATCCATCGAGCGGCTATTTTGGAGATATGTGGTTTAGAGGGAATACCCAATATGTCCTTGCTAATCCTAGCTATGAGGGCCTGAAGCCAGAGTTTGGCCCAAATACCTATCCATCTACACAATCCAATAATGGAGCAAATTCCTATATAAAAATCGAAGAAATCAGTATTGCGCGTGATACCATGAGGCTTGTAATCTCGAATCAACTCATTGCAGATGGGTATCCTCAGGAAAATTTGGATATCAAAGCTTTTTATGATTTGGACCGAGATGGAACTAATGAGGTATTTGGAAGAATTGATTCATTATCAGTTTGGGAAACAAGTGATCCATATAGTAAGCAATCTTTTCATCCAATTCTGTCAGAGAAATTTTTCATATCTTTTATTGAAAAAGATGAGTACACGGTTATTGAAATAGTTGAGAACTTTATAAACTCTAGTTTGCATTCCACATATCACTATGATTTGAGTTTAGAATCTTTCAGTTTTCAAAACCAGTTCGACGTTGATTCTTTAGTTTTTCCTGTGATTGATGAACAAAATAATACATTGGAACTTAAAGGAGAGTATGCATGGAATATTCACTCCAAAAGAATTTATTCTAATTCCCACAGTTTTAGTATAGATCTTGGATTATCTGGTATCACTGTTGAAAAATTTGGAGAAATTGAAAAAAAATGGGATTCCAAATTTTTCAATTTTATATCTGGAATTGACCTTGATCTTGATAAGAACATGGAGGCGCTTTCTATTGACTCTGCTGGAAATTTATATGGATTTAATTCAGATTTGATCTTAATGGCAGGATTTCCATTTGAAAAAAAAGTTTTCCCTCCAGTTTTATCAAATGATATTGATGGAAATGAATTTCCAGAAATCATTGTAAGGTCCTTTGATCGGAGTTCATTATACATTTTTGATTCTAAAGGAGTTCTCATTGATGAGATAGCCCTAAATAAGAGGGATAGTTTGATTGGTACAGGCAATTACAATGGTAAGAAGGCTATATACACTTCAACCACAGTTTACCAATTTGATAGTATTACTTCTAATCCCTATTCGAATAATTCTTGGTCCTCTTTTAATGGAAATTTGAATAACACAAGGAAACTTGATCTTGACTATGAATTCATTGACCAGGACCAATCTATCATAAATAGGTCATATTGCTATCCAAATCCAATTAGAGACGGATCAGGAATCATTAGAATAGAAACAAATAGCGGAGAGAAAGTAGAGCTAATGTTGTACGATTTGGCTGGTTTTTATATAGATTCATACAGTTCAAATATTGAAGGCTTGGGAAATCAAATTTCTGAGTGGAGGTGGGACACAAAAGATGTTGAGTCAGGTGTTTACTTTGCGAATGTTGTTGTATCAGGAAAGAACAAAACTGAGTCAGCATTAATAAAAATTGCAGTAATTGATTGATGAAAAGACTGACGCTGCACCTTATACTATTCTCCTCAATTTTTTCACAGGTTGAGTACAATCACCCTGAACTAATCTGGCATACTTTTGAAACCGAGCATTTTAAAATACACTTTCATGATGAAACGGAGTCCACAGCAAGGGAAGCTGCAACAGTGGCCGAAATTATATATCCTAAAATAACCTCATTTTATGGATTTGAACCTCACCAAAAAACGCATTTAGTCCTGCTTGATCCAGATGATTATTCAAATGGTGCGGCATATTATTATGATAATAAAATGATGATATGGGCATCGCCACTGGATTTTGAGCTGAGGGGCAGCCATAGATGGTTACAAAATGTAATTACTCATGAGTTTGCACATATCGTTTCGCTTCAAAAAGCTATGAAAGCAGGAACTAGTATTCCAGGCGCTTATTTTCAATTTATGAACTATGAGGAAGAAAAGCGTCCTGATGTGCTTTATGGATACCCAAATACCCTAGTCAGTTACCCATTGCCAGGAACCGTTGTTCCCCCATGGCTTGCAGAAGGGACCGCCCAGTATATGTACGATGATGCTGACTGGGACAATTGGGATAGCCATCGAGATATGATTCTTAGAGACAGAGTCATCAACGATAACTTACTTAGTTTCACTGAGATGAATACTTTTGGTAAAAAAGGTATTGGGAATGAGTCAACCTATAATTCAGGATTTGCATTAGCAACCTACATAGCAAACGAATACGGTTCCGATGCATTAAGTAAGGTCATGGAAGAGTTGTCTTCTCCGCTCCAGTTCTCCATAAATAAGGCCATTTTAAACGTTACTGGTACAAGCGGAAGAGATATATACCAAGACTTTAAAACTGCCATTGAGGCAAAATATAATACACTCGTAGATCCGATAAGAGTCATGCCTGTTCAAGGTGAGAAACTGCAGATTGAGGGAACCACAAACATTCATCCGAAGTGGCACCCTACTGAAAATGCGTATTTATACCTTTCCAATAAAGGGAATGACTATTTTGGTCAAACAAATCTCTATTATCATGATCTAAATACTGGAGAAGATAAAAAGATAAAAAGCGGAGTCTTTTCTGCCCCGACATGGCACAGTAATGGTGAAATAATATACTACTCAAGAAAACCAAAGTTCCCAAATAAGAATGGTTCAAAATTTTATGATATATATAGTTTTAATATGAAAGACGAAGAGGAGAAACGTCTTACAACCGATTTACGAGCATTTAGTCCTGTTTTTATTGAAAATGATAGCACAATTGCCTATTTGGCTACCTATGATGGAGGACAAGACATCTACCTTTTAGACTTAAAATCAAATAGCTCAACAAAAATTACCAACTTCCAAAATAGACCAATGATTAGTCATCTAAGCTACAATATAATTTCAAATAAAATTTACTTTGATATTACTGAGCACCACTTTAGAGATATATATTCCTATGATTTTGATAGTAAAAAGATAGAATCTGTTTCAAGCAGTAGTTCTTACGATGAAAGAAATATTTCTTTTGATGAGAATGGTAGATCCGTTTTTTCTCAGGATAAGAGTGGTATCTATAATTTACATATGACTAGCCCAATAGATTCAACTGAGGGATATGTTACAAATGTTACGGGCGGTGCATTCA
>JAYNUL010000045.1:0-10653 GCA_038281125.1 Fidelibacterota bacterium
GTAGGATCAAAATCATAAAGTGAATAGGTTGTATCGTTTAGATCACCGCTAGTGTATATTAAATTATACTCCCCATTTTCCGATAGAGATTGTAACAGATTATAGCTAAAAAAATCTTCATCAGAACATGCATCCCACACAATTCTCATTGAATCTAAATCATAATCTAGGCTCCGTATTTCAGAGGCAGCTGGCAAAGGATCTATTTGGTTCGATGTTGGGGCACCTTCTGATGAAAGCGCCCAATGATCTTCTGTTTTTACCTTAAACCAGTTCTCCACTGTTGGATCAAACTCATTAAGTATTAACTCCGTTTGGTCATATTCAAATATTTGGTGTAAAGGGCTGTATCCTGAAAATTGATTTGTTGAGACAAGAATAGTGTAGTTTTCAAAATCATAATCGCCATTGGGTTCCCAATTGACAACCATACTATCTAGATCATAATCAATTGAAATAATTCTTGAAGATTCGGGCGGTAAATTGATATCATTTGCAGTATAACTACTTCTGGTCTCTAGTCCAAGGATATCTTTTGTAACAACACTGAACCAATTTAATTGATTAGGATCAAAATTATTCAAACTATACCTTGTTATGTTCTTTTGATTGGTTGTGAAAATTTCTTCTCCAGGATCACCATTGGTGTATGACCTAAAAAGTGTATAGCTTAAAAAATCATTATCAATTGATTCGGTCCAATCCACAGTTAAACTATCTAAATTGTAATCGACAAAATTGATGGTACAAGCAATTGGATAAGCATCTCCCAGAACACTAAAAATAGTACTTGAGGACAACTTACCAAATATGTCTTCGATTTTCATTTTGACATATACATTCTTTATTTGGTCGACTTGGGTATAGTATTGTAACGTGTCACTAATTTGTTGGATTGTATCTAAAGTAAAAATATCAACCATCTGACTATCATAAGCGATTTCAATTAAATAATGTCTAAAATCATGTATACTCTCTTTTTTCCACAATACCTCTAAAGTATCGGATTGTCTATTAACTTTAATTATTTGACCAGTTGGAGGGAAACCAAGCGAATTGTCGATAGTGATATTTATGGTATTACTAAAACTTGAATTTCCATTTTTATCTATCGCCATTACGGAAATTTCATACTGTCCATCTTCAGTTAATATAGTATTCCATGTCATGGTATACTCTATTTCAGTAATCGTTAGATTATCTGAACGGACTACCCTGCTCTCATAAGCAACAGATGAATCATTGATAAATGGAGATCCGTTCAACCACAATTCAGATTTTTCTATCCCCTCTGCATCAAATACTGACCATTGGACTAATATAACTTCATAAAGGACTTGTTCATTTGTTAAATTGAAATCTTTTATATCAGGAGAGAGGGATTCAGCCTCATCTTCACATCCATGAATAAGAAGTGATAATGAGAATATAAAAACGGAAATAGTTAATTTTGGATAAATAGGGCGCACATTACAAGGATACTAATTCTATTTTTCATATCCAAGCTGATTTTTGCAGACTAAACCTCTATTGTTCTTAGAATTATACTAAAATTATTTATATACTTTTTTATTTCCATTGGCATCCATCAGAATCCAACCACCTCCAGGAACTTCGTTCCTAACGATCCCCTCTCCCCTTAAAGTGCCGTCCGGAAACCAAAATCTGGCTCTGCCTCTTGGAACTCCATTAACATAATTCATTTTCATTTCTTTGCTACCATTTGGGTACCATTGAACCCATGGACCATTTTCATTACCATCTTTATATTTGATTTTTAACGCTCTTCTGCCGTTAGGGTGCCATTCTCGGTACCAGCCATCAGGTTCTCCATTAATAAATTTTGCCTTTAGTGCTTTTTTCCCACTATCATACCATTCAACATATCTACCATGCTCCTTTCCATCAACGTAAAATCCCCAAATAGACCTTTTCCCATTTTCGTACCATTCTCTGTATTTCCCAACATACTTGTCTTGATCAAATGTTGCAATTAATTCTCTATGTCTAGATGCACCATCATCGTACCATTGCTCAAACGCTCCATGTTTTTTCCCGCTATCAAAGTGGCCAATCATAATTGGATCGCCGATTTGGTTTAAGGTTTGCCAAAGGCCGTGTTTTATCCCATCTTTAAACTCCCCTGTTAATAAGCCAATATCTAATTGTTTTACTACTGGTCCAGTGTAGGGAATATCGTCAAAATAATAGACTCCCGCAGTAGAGTCGAGATAGCCCCACTCAACTGCTCTGGTACTATCATCCTGTGCTTGCATTATTGATAGTGTCAAAATTGAGGCAAGCGCTAAATATGTTTGGTTCATCGTAATTTTCTTAAATGGTATTTGAAACGTATTAAAGTTAAAAAAAATAGACAAGTATACTAAAAGTAAAAAAATGGCTTTTCAGAACCTCTCTAACCTTTGATGGATAACTATAGTTTTTAACTATTTTAAGTATTGTTATTCCCTTCAAAATGAATTTTAAAAGTTTTGATTTCAAATGGATTTAAGCTGACGACATAAGAACTTTCAACTTTTTCATACTCACCATAATCCTCCCATTCCATGAGATCACACTCTATGATCTTACCATTAAAATCTATTGAGCCACTAGATGCTCTTCCGTGTGTTTCAATAATTCTAACAACCCAGACTTTTTCTCTTTCTGCTTTCTTAAGAACAGATAGTTCAAGTCCATTTCCTTGAATCTTTAAGGGAATAGCTGCTTCACATGATACACCAGCAAACAATAGTGGTTTCTGATTTAAGCAAGAGGATTCGCGGATTACGTCTGATTGTATAAGGTTATTCTTATGCGGTAAAAAGCTGTACGTAAAAGTGTGTGACCCTTTATCTGCATCTGGGTCAGGATTTGTAGGTGATCGGAGAAGGTTGAGATCTATAAGGTTATCGTGAACCATATATCCATATTTACAATCATTCAGAAGAGCGACTCCATTGTCATGATCAGATAGATCTGCATATTTATGTCCCACAACTTCAAACTTAGCTTTATCCCAACTCGTATTCCTGTGGGTATTGCGTTTGACGTAACCATACTGAATATCAAATGAAGCTTGCTCCGATCTTACTTTGACTGGAAAATGTACCCTTAGCATCTTATGATTTTCCATCCATTCAACCTGGGTGTCAAAGTCTAATCTCTTTGAGTTAGGGTGCAAACTAACCAATTGTTTAATCTTTGAATTACCAATATTAAACTCAAATTTCAACTGATTTAGAACACTACCTATCGAAGAACTAGAGGCATGAGTTATTTGAGCTGTCTCAATTAACGCATCTCTGTAAAAAAAGTCCACATCCCATGCATCCCAATTATTTGGTCTATCTTCGTACAATGATAATATATTCCCATATCCTTCCATAAATTCTTTACCAAGTTCTTTGTCGTAGCTAGAAATCA
Source organism: Fidelibacterota bacterium (assembly GCA_038281125.1). Taxonomy (GTDB): domain Bacteria; phylum Fidelibacterota; class Marinisomatia; order Marinisomatales; family UBA1611; genus NZWG01. Next base: position 3,427 of record JAYNUL010000045.1, read on the forward strand.
GTGTTCCATTATTATCAAACTCATATTTGATTAAATCATTTTCTAGGAACAATCCATCATGTGCTGCAACCTCATGAGCTATCGTATCACCCCTTTTAAATGAAGTAAGCGAGAGAGGTTCTAATTCTACTAAGGCAAATATTCCATCCTCTGTTTTCTGTAAAGGGACTTTATTGCCATTCTCATCCGAAATTTGATTATCAACAAAAGACCCTGGAATTTTTACTGATCCTTTCCATGTATAGGATAAGGTATTAGCCAATACAAATGAATCGGAATCTTCTTGAAACAATTTCTGTGAACATTCCTTCAATAATTGATCACATCCATCTTGAATCTGTTCGTATTCAGCATGAGTAGTTTGATAAACCAGATTGATACTGGATCCAGGTATGATATCATGAAACTGGTTTATCAGTAATATTTTCCATAATCTGTCCAATTCCTCAATTGGATAACTTTCAGCAGGCAAACAAGAAAATAACATTTCTACAGAACGTAGCTTCCATTCTAGCTTACGATTTTGTTTTTTAACTAGTCCATGAGTTGTAAGAGTACCTCTATGAAGTTCAAGATAAAGTTCTCCGACCCAAGTTTCTAAATCATCCTTGTGTTTATCTAGCCTATCAAAAAAGTTTTTTGCAGTGTCAAAATGAACTCTCGGTGAATTTTCAAGGTTGGACATTCGCCTACCAAGTTCAATATTCTCTGGCTTAGGTCCACCACCACCATCACCAACGCCAAAAAGTGAAATAAATTCATTGAGCCTATCTTTTTCCTTGAATCCTTTTTGGGCAGGAAGGAGAAATTCAGTGTCTAACTCACTATTATAGGTATTCTCAGGAGGAAAGTGTGTTAAAATCTCTGTTCCATCAATTCCACGCCAATTAAAGGTTTGGTGTGGAAAATCATTAAACTGACTCCAAGATAGTTTTTGGGTTAAAAAGTAATTCACCCCAGCTTTTTTAAGAATCTGAGGAAGTGCTGCGGAATATCCAAAAACATCTGGAAGCCATAGATTATCAACAACAATGTCAAATTCTTCTTTGAAAAAGTTCTTGCCATGAAGTAATTGCCTAACCATAGACTCACCACTAATAAGGTTGCAGTCAGCTTCTACCCACATCCCCCCTTGGACTTCCCAATTACCAGATTTCACAGCTTTTTTTACTTTGTTGTAGATCTCTGGATATTGATCCTTCATAAATTGATAGTGCTGGGGCTGAGAAGCTCCAAAAATATATTCTGGGTATTGTTCAATGATACTCAATTGAGTGGCAAACGTACGCGCAGTTTTACGGACTGTTTCTCTAACCGGCCATAACCAGCCAGTGTCTATATGAGCATGCCCAATTGCAGAGACATGTAAATCTGAAGGAGCGGCTTGCTTGTTGAGTTCATCTTCAAGGCACTTCCGTGCTTCACTTACATTGGCTCTATTATCAGCATATACATTGATACAATTATTTAAAGCCAAAATCACCCTGGATCGTCTTACAGAATCCTCATCTAGATGTTTAATTAATCCTAACAAGATTCTAGCATCCAAGTAGAGATGCCATAAATCAACATCAAAGATGCCAAATCTCATTGCTTCTACCTTTGCGTCAAACCAGCCGTGTCTTTTTGGACTATTTTCCTCCGGATCCGTTTCTGTAAAAACTCCAAATAATGAGTTTGCTGCTGCCTCTACCCAGAGCTCGAGCTCTTCATCACCTTTGGCTTCTTCTAATAGAATGACTCTAGTACGGGCAAAGTTTGGGTCCCAAATAGACGCATTAGTAATACCTTGTAGTACCTCTCCAGAACTTCCATATACAAGCCCCTCTCCTGAAAAATCTAATCTTGCTGCAATAGTGTGGCCTGACCAGTCTTTAGGAGTTTGCCCTTTTAAATGAAACCAGGCACTCTCCCATTTTTTACCCCAGGAATCCTCCTCATGAATTGGCTTATAATCCAAAGACATTCGATTTTCAAATTTTGTCGGTTCTTTCGACCAACCAAATTGTGCACTAAACTTTTTTTCATCATAAATAAAAAGGCTTGGTAGCCTTCCATACCAGTTTTGAATTCGTTGTAGGATTACTTCAGTTTCTTTTTCGGTCATAGATTATTCTTCTGAGACCCAGCCATCATCGCCATGATCTCTCTGCCCAGTTTTTAATTTATTCATCATGATTTTAAGATCACGAAAACCACCTATCGTGAACCAAACAATTATTAGTATTGAAATTACAATGAAGATATAAATATAATTCTTCCAAAATGACATCCAGCTAGAGTCGCTTACATCATTGGATAAATTGTAAAAAGTGCCAAAAATGAAAACCAGAGTCCATATGCCAGTCCATACATAGTTCAAGATATAAATTAACTTATCTCCCTTCGTGAATTCTTCACCCATCAAAAATATCTTCCAACCTAACTCTGTATCTTCGTTGATAATCTTTTTCTCACCTTCTATCGCGTAGGATCCACGATTCAAAAGTTTATCCATATTGAAAGGTTCTGCGTTATCCATCAAGGATACGAGGACATATGAAAAGGCAGATGCTCCCATACTTATTCCCCAATATTCTTGACCATTTATGTTCCTGATAATATCAAGAATATTTTTTAGTTGAGCATAGGAAGATGTATCATTTAACCAGTCAACAGAGACTTGCTTTACCAGGACTCCACCAACACTAATTAGTGCACCAATTATTATGGCAGTCCAAGCAGCCTTAGTTGTTCCTTTCTCCCAGTAAAGACCACCTATAATTACTGCTCCTGATCCGCCAGAAAAAATTGCAGCAGTGATTGCAAAAAAGAGTGCAATCTTTTGGTTTTGTTGAAATAATAGACTAAAGAAGAATATAAAAACAGCAACACCAAGGATTGCATATCTAAGGACCTTCAAGTGAGTGTCCTTGTCAAATGGTTTTTTTCTAAATGGCATAATAACATCTTGCACAAGTATCGTTGCCCAAGAATGTAGATAGGTATCATGGGTACTGATAAAGGCTGCAAGCATCAAAGCTGCAAAAGCTCCCAATAAACCAATTGGAAGTACTGTTGAAAGAACAATAGGACCCCGCATTTGTGATCTTAGAGTGTCTGTTTCTAATTCTTGAAGTGATGATTCTACTGATGTTGCTATTGTTGCATAGTCAGTGTGGTTCATAAAAACATAAATCAGTACTGGAACCAGCAAAAAGAAGAGTCCCTGAGGCAGACCTCTGAATCCAGCTAGAACTGAACCCATTTTTGCTTCATGAGCACTTTTAGCAGATGAGTTGTACGCTTGGCTACCTTGCCAGCCCATTGTGCCATACATGACACCAATGATTCCTATCAGAAAATACCAAAAGTTAAAATCTTCTACGTTGCCTGTCTTAAAAGGATTAATGCGAGAAGAGTTTTGATACTTTTCATTAATTTGGTCAACTTTTTTTTCTTTTTCTTGATCCGAAAGCTTCACATAAGCTTCATCATTTTGCAACTTCGTGATCTCTTCATTGGCTAGCTTGAGAGGTGTTTGCTCTAGAGAATAGGAGACCTGGTCCCATCCAACACTAAAGAAAAGGTAAAGTACTACGACAATTAAAACAAAGGTTGCAAAAATTCCTTGGAAAAAGTCTGCAATTATTACAGCAATTTGACCTCCTGTATACACAAAATATAAAGCTATAGACAAAAGGATAATCATTACAACGGGATATACAGGAATACCAATGAATGATTCCGGCAATCCACAATAACTAATAAAAAACTGAGCGCCGACAGCTGGAAAAATTCCAAAGTTGATAATGCCAGCTAAGAATGCAACAATACCGGTGAATATCCTAAATTTTCTACTATAACGTTTTTCAAAAAATTGAGCAAGAGTTAGGCAGCGAGTTGATCGAAAACGATAAATAACCCATCCAGACATTGTTAGCATGAGGATGATAATTCCTTGACTAAGGCCCCACCAAGCAAGGCTAAAACCTGCGACATACCCCATTTCTAAAAACATGACAACCGATATAGCGCCCAAACCAGCTACACCACTAGATACAGAAATTAAATATCTACCTGCAGTTCTACCTGCAGATAAAAAATCCGTTACACTCTGCATTAAACCAGATGAAAAGGAGACCGAGTAAAACATCCCTGCAAGAGCCACTGCTACAATCAGCCAATCAACAAAATGTAAGTTCATTTTTCCCAGACTCTCCCATCTTTTCTTATAAACATGGATCTATCATCGAAGACCAACTCCGCTTCCCAACCAGATGGAGTTACCATAATTTTGGGTGGCCACGGAACTCCCTCAACAGGGGTTACCATCAGGTTCAACTTTTTTAGAGATGCTGTATAACGTTCATTTTTAAAAAAGTAATTCCTTTGCCTAAAATAAACTTGTCGAAGCGCCCATCTAATTTTGTCTAATCCATCATCAACAAACTGAGCTTCTGCATCCCCTTGAGGCTTTTCAGTGAACTGAACCAGCCCCCAAAAGTGTGGGAAGTGCATGTATATGTGGCCCTGTGGTGACCAAACCCAATTAAACTCTGGGCTGTCTGTTTTAACATATTTCCCATCTTTGATTTCAGTATCCCAATGGACTCTAGAAAAGTTCACTTTCCAGATTTCACCATCAGTTGGCGGAGTTTTTGAACGGAAGTTATTGATAAAACCTTTCCATGGAATTGCAATCTCCACGCTCCAGCCTTTATCCATGTCTGAAGGATCATTAATGGTACCATCTACATGTACCTTGCTGATAAGGCCTGGAATATCCCAAGAGTCAAGAGCAACTTTGTCTGCATCATGGTAGGGTTTTAGGAGGATAAGGTCCCATTCAGTTTCAAATGCGTTAACCTCAAGCTCATAGTAATTATGAGTATCACCATCTGGGTCTAAAAAAATCTCAAAATCATTATCCTTATAAACAACTGCATCACGTGCTGTAATGGTTGCCCAAACATGAGGATCTTCCATGTACGCACCAAAATAAAAGTAATTGTCATCCCATATCATTTTTACTTTGGTATCATAATAAGGTTTAGGCTTTAGGCTTCCTTCAATATCAACAAAAGAGTCAGTCCAATTAGCTTTCTCCCAAGCACTATCATTCAACTTTCCATCTACAAGAATGGAGGTTTTTGACTTGTGGCATAAATATTTTTTAGGTGCATATTCGATTTTTGGCTCTGGAAAAGCATTCCCCCAAAATCCCTGACCCATTAGAGGGAAAAGTACTGAGGAAATTGAAAATATTTTAGGGATGATTTTCATTCATACTCCTTTATGATGCTCTGATTTTATACTCAATATTGGCCTTGGGTCCATTGATTTAATCAGCACCACTGGCATAAGACAAACAAACATCATTAGAATATATATTTGACCAATACTAAAAATATCAGATAGAGGTCCTATTAACTTATTTCCAATGACAACAGACAAATTGGATATAGCCATATAGGAGGTAAACATGGTTGCAGATGCTTTAGACCATGAAAGGGCCATTGCAAGTGCAAACATACCAACAGTTCCAACAGCAACACAAAAAGGGTAGAATGCAAGATAAAAACTTTGAAACCAAAACGGCAACTCTTTCATTGTTAATACCAAAAAACCAAAGACACCAGACAGTATAGAAAAACTACCCCAACCAATGAAGAAAATTTTTCGCCTGCCAAACCGATCTGCCATTATTCCACCAAGCATAGCTCCAACAAATTCAAGAATTGTTCCGGGTCCTCCAACAAATTGGGAATAGGCATCCGAGCCCCAATTAAGTTTTGAATTGTAATATACCGGAAGAATTGCACCATTAACACCTTGGTTGATTGCAGATAGCAGAATGAATAAAGCAGCAAAATGACACGGTTTTTTTGAGAATGCAGCTAACAAATCTTTAACAACCATTATGGGATTAATGATCTTTGATTGCTTCAGGTCAATTTGTGTAGACCCCTTGCTCCAGGGAAATCTTTTTTCTCCCGGACGTTCCAATATAAACATAGGAAAGACCATAATAAGTACCATTAGTATTGTCTGAACAATAATGGTGAAAACTAGACCATTAGAAACAAGTAACGTCCCCATTGCAGCTGCTCCAGTTCCCGTTCCAATGATTTTTGAACCCCACATTGCACCATTTACCTTCCCCTGTTCTTCTGGCAATAAAACATCTACTGCAAGGGCGTCGCAGCTAACATCCTGTAATGATGCAAAGCAATTATGAAAGAAGAACATCCAGCCCAACAGAGTGATATTTTCTGATAGATCACCCATGAAAATCATTGCAATTAAACTAAGTGCCATGCCTGACTGAGCGATTAAAATCCAAGGCCTTCGCTTACCCATTTTTTTGTAGGTAAATGAGTCAATAATAGGACCCCAAAAAAGTTTGAATGTCCATGGAAGAGTTGCCATTGCCGTGAGCTGACCAGACTCCACAATGGTTAACCCTTTTGATGCTAAGAAAGAGATTAATGCAGTTAGCATAAATCCCCAAGGAAATCCCTGAGCAAAGTATAGGATGCATAAGGTCCCTATTCTCAGCCACTTACTAGTGGTAAGTGTCTTATCTAAACAAGATATGCTTTTAGAGAAAGAGTTCTTCAAAAACGAAGGATACTCTTTAGCTTTCTTTCAGCAATAGATGACATCAATATATAGCCTTTTTCATTTAAATGGACGCCATCAGTAGTCAATTCTTGCTTTAGGCCTTTTTTATTATCAACCATTTTTGTAAAGTAGTCCAAATATTCAAATTCATTTACTTCGGCATGCTTTTTAAGCTTTTTATTTACAGCATCGATTGTAGAGGGTGGATCAATTATTTCTGGTGACCACTCATATTTATATACCGGTAGAATTGATGAAAGTACCACCTTAATTCCATGAGACTCAGCAATTGTTGCCATTGAAAAAATATTATCGGTTATCATTTTTACATTTGAAGGACCTGTGTTACCAGCGATATCGTTAGTCCCTGCAAGTATAACAACCACACTTGGTTTCAGGTCAACAACATCTTGCTTGAACCTGATTAACATCTGCGGTGTAGTTTGACCTCCAATTCCCCTATTTATATATGACTTTTCTTCAAAGTAACTTGGATAAAGACTTGACCATCCTTCAGTAATTGAGTCTCCCAAAAAAACAACTCTATTTTCATTTTTTTTCGGAGGGCCTAAGTTTTGATTTTCATCCTCATATCTTTTTAGATTGGGCCAATCTTGATTG
>JAYNUL010000046.1:0-8828 GCA_038281125.1 Fidelibacterota bacterium
AAACTCATTGCAATGCGATCAAAAGAATAAATAAATTGATTTCCAATTATTTTGCGCTTTTTCTCAGGGTCTACTACACCCTTAAGTTTGGATAAAAATATTTTTGACTCGTCATAAGCATGGATATTTACTCCTAGACCATCAGCAAGAGCTTCTACACACTCACTGACTTCATTTTTCCTCATGAGTCCATGATCAATAATAACTGCATGAGAACGGCTGCCCACAGCTTTATGTAAAAGTGCCGCAACAACAGTAGAGTCAACTCCACCGCTTACTCCAGTTAAAACGCTACCATCACCCACAAAGTTTCTAATTTTTTCTATTTGGTCGTTAATAAAATTACCTGCTGTCCAATTTGGTTGACAATCTGCAATTTTAAATAAAAAGTTCTCCAACATTTTTAAACCATCTTTTGTATGGTGAACTTCAGGATGAAACTGGGTTGCGACCAGACTTCTGCTTTTATTCATCATCGCTGCAATGACTCCATTTGAAGACTCTGCCAAAACCTCCCAACCTTTTGGAATTTTTGTCACTTGATCACCATGACTCATCCACACAGCTGGAGACTTAATACCTTTGAAAAGGTTTTCTTTTTCAAAAATGTTAATATTCGCAAAACCATACTCACCAGTACCCGTTGAAGACACTTTCCCACCACTATAATGAGTTAAAAGATGCAAACCATAACAAATTCCTAAAGTTGGTAAATCAATATCAAGAATTTTCTGATCAAAGTCTGGTGCATTTTGATCATATATGCTACTGGGACCACCAGATAACATTAAGGCCCCTGGGTTTAGACTTAAAATTTTGTCTATACTTGTTTCAGGAGGTAATATAAAAGAATATACATTTAACTCTCTTACTCTTCTTGCAATAAGTTGAGTATATTGGGAACCAAAGTCGAGAATAACAACACCTCTATCATAAATATTATTCATCAGAATATTGATTTTTTAAATCATTTAAAAATGGTTCATGTGTCAACTTATAATGAATAGGGGTTATGCTAACATAATTTTCTTTTATCGCCGCACCATCAAATTCAATTGATTTATCTTCATCTATCATTTCGCCTTTTATCCAAAAGTAATTACCATTTCTAGGATCAATACGTTCTTCAAATTCATCTACGAAGTATTGATTGCCCTGCCTTGTGATTCTAACACCTTTAACTTCTTCTTCATTGCAATAAGGGACGTTTACATTCAATAAAATATCCTTGGGTATGCCATTAACAATAACTTTCTTTACAATTTTTTTTGCGAACTTCTTTACGACATCATAATTATCTGTTTTATAAGAAGCTAAACTGATTGCTATTGAAGGAATTCCCATTATCATTCCTTCGGCTGCTGCTGAAACAGTTCCGGAATACATTATATTATTACCGAGATTTGCACCATGATTTATCCCAGAGATTAGAACATCAGGCCTATCATCCATAAGGTTTCGAATAGCAATTTTTACGCAATCAACTGGCGTACCACTTATTGACCATCCCTTAAATCCATTCTTTCTTTGTACATTGCTTACTCTCAAGGGATCAGAGAGTGTTAATGAATGACTAGAAGCACTTTTTTCAACACTCGGCGCCGCAATAAAAGTATCACCCAAATCTTGCATTGCTTCCCAAAGTGCATATATCCCTTTAGATGAAATACCATCATCATTGGTAATTAATATTTTTGGTTTTTTCATGAAAGAAGGTTGATAAGCAACGTTACTTTATCTTTCATATTCTTGCGGTCTACAATATGATCGATAAAACCCTTTTCCAATAGAAACTCTGATCTTTGAAAACCTTTGGGTAAATCCTGACCTATAGTTTGTTTTATTACTCGAGGACCTGCAAAACCAATCAATGCACCAGGTTCAGCAAGAATCACATCGCCTAGCATTCCAAAACTTGCGGTAACGCCCCCGGTAGTTGGGTCTGTCAAAATAGGAATAAAGAGACCTCCGTTTTTTGAAAATTTTGCTAATTGAGTACTGGTTTTTGCCAGTTGCATTAGCGATATAGCTCCCTCTTGCATTCTTGCTCCCCCAGAGGAACAAATTAATATAAAAGGCAACTTTTTTTCTCCTGCCATTACTATAGATCTGGACACAGCTTCACCAACTACTGAACCCATACTGCCACCAATGAATGAAAAGTTCATAATCGATAAAATGACCCCAATACCATTCATTTTACCCTCATACACTCGAATTGCATCATTTTCACCAGTTTTTGTTTTCGCTGCGTTTATCTGGTCCTTATATCCTTTGTTTGCCTTAAAGTCCAAAAAGTCTTTTGGCATTAAATTATCAAAGTAACTTGTGAACGTACCTTCATCTAATAATAAGCTAACATAAGAATCAGGAAGAATTCTGAAATGGTGATTGCAATGATGACAAACAGAGAGCTTTTTCTCCAGTTCGGGTCTATAAATTATTTCATTACATGAGGGGCATTTATCCCACAAGCCATCCGGAATCGACTTCTTTTCTGGATCTTTTAATTTCTTGTCTTTTCGTTTGAACCAAGCCATAAAAAAATTTTAGTGTTGGAGATGCATTATCAATGCTGTTCTCCCATCTTTATAATAATTTCTGCGCAAATTTATCACCTTAAATCCAAGCCTTTGGTAGAGATTTATTGCCGATAAATTACCCTCTTTTACTTCTAAGAATACTGATGAATTCATTGGTAATTGATTTAAAACATGGCTAAGCAAAAATGAGCCTAATCCTTCCCTATGGCGAGAAGATTTAATAGCCATATTAATAATATTTGCCTCATTACAGAATATTCTCATCATACAATAGCCTAGGATTACAGTTGATTCTTCAATTATCCATGTAGTCTTTCCTAAAAAGGTTTTCAACTCACTTTCTACCATCTCAAGAGTCCAATGCTCATTAGAAAAAACATCTTTTTCAATTAGATAGATTTGCTTTAAATCATCAAGGGTCGCTTTTCTTATGGTCTTATTATTTTGCACTAGTCTTTATTATAAAAGGTGCTACGTAATCTGGTACAAGTTCATATGGCTTTTTAATCACCCAGTCATCATAAAATTTTGATGCTAATAATGCAATATGCTTTGAAGAGTGACTGGTCGATATAATTTCGACATCATCCTGAAAAAGCCTTTCACAATTGGAATGAAAATCTAATTCCTCTTTTTCCTTGATTGATTCAAAATCTGTAACAATAGCCTTACCTTTTACACTTGGTATATTATTTTTCCATTCAAAAGATTGATAGAATACTTTTTCTGAGTGAGAAAATAAAATACCATTCTTAGGCTCTTTATCTTTCAAAGAGTATGCTAGAGAAAGCATTGTAGGTACTGGAATTATTGGAAGTCCTCTTGAAAAGGCCATACCTTTACTAAACCCAAGTCCTATTCTCAGACCAGTAAAGGAACCTGGACCAATACTCACGGCTATCGCATCTATATTGCTAACTGTTTTATTTGATTTATCAAAAGCTTTTTTAACAAAGCCCGGTAGTTTTTCAATATGTTCCCTAGGACAAAACTCTTCAACACAACTTAATATTTTATCATTTTCTAATATTGCCGTACTGCAAATAGTTGAAGAAGTTTCCACAGAGAGTATTATCCTAGACATCAATATTAATTCCTTCAATTTCGATTTTTCTTGAATTTGGGTTATCTTCTATTCTTGAAAATTTTATTTTTATTGTGCTATCATCAAAAATCTTTTCAATGATATCAGCCCATTCTATGAGGGTGATTCCTTTTCTAGGCTTCAAATACTCTTCACCACCAATATTTAAAAAATCATTTACACCCTCTAGTCTGTAGGCATCTATATGATAAAGAAAATAATCTTTTCCTTTGTATTCAGATACCAATTTGAAAGTCGGAGATCCAACTCTTTCTTTAATACCTATTGCCATTGCTAAACCTTGAACGAATGTAGTTTTACCAGTCCCAAGATTACCAATGAGCATTACCACGCTCCCGACATTAATTGTTTCGGAGAGTTTGCGCGCTAGGTATTGAGTTTGATCAACAGATCGACTATTATATACTATCATAATCTGCTTTCCATTATTGCCACTGGAACTATCATTTCTTCCATGCTGATTCCTCCATGTTGAAATGAATTACTAAACTTTCCTTGATATTTATGTGCCTCATTTGGATACACAAAATAATTATCATTTTTTGCTATCACATACGTTGGTTGTGGTCCAAACTCTGGAAGCCTGTACTCTTTAGGCTCTCGTATTACCAGTGCATTTTTTGGATTTGTATTAATGTTTCTACCATATTTATATCTCACACCTGCTGATGCAGTTTTATCAGCAGAGACCATTACATCATTCTGCACTCTGATACTACCGTGGTCACTTGTCATAATCACCGAAAAGCCCATTTCTGAAAAATACTTCAGTACTTTTAATAACCAAGACTGCTCTAGCCAGTTTTTTACAGCCAATCTATATCCAGCTTCATCAGGCACCATTTCTTTAAGCACATCCATCTGTGAACTCTTGTGGGCTAATATGTCAACAAAATTTACTACTAATGTGATTAAATCTTGATTTGCGTAATCTTTGACACGATTTTGAAATTTATTCCCTTCATCAACAGCCCAAATTTTGTGGTAATGTAAAGAAACATCATTTAATTGAAAAAGTTTTAATTGATCGATTAAAAATTCTTTTTCATATTGATTAAGACTTGGAGCATCCTCCTTCATATCAGAGGCTTGATGTGGATATTTTTCTACCATTTCATCAGGAAACATACCAGAAAAAATTGCATTCCTAGAGTATGGTGTTGCTGTGGGTAGAAGGGATAAACAATATTCCAATTTGATATTGAATAATGGTTCTAACAGAGGCATTATTGCCTTAAAGTGATCGTAACGCATACAATCAACAACAAGCAAACATGTCTTTTTTTTATTTTTTAATCTTGGAATGATATGTTTAGGAACAATATCCTTTGTAAACATTGGCCTTTCTTCAACTTCCATCCAAGATTTATAGTTTGAATCAATAAAAGAAGTGAATTCCCTATTGCAAGAATTTATTTGCTCCTCTAAAATATTACCTAAACCAGTATCCTTATAGGTATCAAATTTTATTTGCCAATCTGTTAGACGGTCATAAAGTTTCCACCAATCATCTACATTGATAATATCTTCAATGGCGTTATCAATTTGCTGAAATTGCTTGAGATAATCAGTGGTTGCTTTTTCCTTAGAAAGTTTATTTTTCTCCAAAGACTGTTTGCATGCCATAAAAATTTGGTTGGGATTTACAGGTTTTATTAAAAATTGATCTACCTGCTCAGATATTGCCTCATCCATCAACCATTCATCTTCAGTCTTTGTTATCATAATTATGAGTTGACTTGATCGGTATTTTTTTAATTCAGCTAAAGTCTCGATGCCATCCATCCCAGGCATTGAGTGATCCAATAATATTAAATCATATTGGTTAGATTTGGATAATGCTATAGCGTCATGACCATTAGTCGCTTTAGATAATTCATATCCTTTTTCCTCTAAGAATAGCATGTGTGGCTTTAAATGTTCAATCTCATCATCCACCCAAAGAATATGTCCTCTAGAATTTTTCATTTATAATTCACTCTTTTTTTTTATATAAAATGATTTAAAACTAAAAAGTTTCCATTTTTATTTTGAAGTCATTGCCCATACTCCATCCCAATCATCACCAGGTGGATTTTCCTTAAACATTGTACACCTTTTTATGTATACAGAAGATGGGGTAGTATTTCTGGATTCGAAATGATCTTCAAGAGAGTCGGCTTTTTCAAAATATTTTATGGCACTATCCCAATCTTTTTGAAAATAGTGATCTAAGCCTTTTTCAAAATTTCTTATTAAATTTATTGAAGCATTATTTGCATTACTTTTTTCTGAAACCAGTTCATAAACTTTTACTGGAATATTTTTTCCTTTGACCTGCACAAAATCTAAAAATCTGAAAATAAATTCATCCTTTGCTGACTCATATATATTTTCACCAACAAAGTTGTATACACCATATTGCTTTGCAGATGACTCTAGCCTGGCTGCTAAATTGACCGTGTCTCCCATCATAGTATAATTCATCCTCATTTCTGAACCCATATTCCCCGTAACCATCCTCCCGCTATTAAGTCCTATTCTATGCTGCATCGAATAAACAATGTCAGGCCAATCATTTTCACGTTTCCATTTTTCTCTAAGTTCAGCAAGAGCTCTCTGCATTTCCAATGCTGTAATACAAGATTTTACCTCATGATTTTCGACCGGAGCCGGAGCCCCATAAAATGCAACTATTGCATCTCCAATATACTTATCAAGAGTACCTTCATTATCTAAAACAACTTTTGACATTACCGTAAGGTATTCATTCATTAATGCAACCATCCTCTCTGGCTCAAGAGCTTCAGAGAATGTTGAAAAATTTTGAATATCTGAAAAAAATGCAGTGTGATGTCCCTCAACACCTCCCAACTTTGGTGCTTGTTTTTCTTCATACATTTTATCAAGCACCTTCGGTGCTATATAGGTTCCAAATGTTTCTCTTAAAAATTTCTTATCTTGCTGCTCATGCAAGAATTGAAAAATAATATTTGAAGCATATGTCAATGCTAAACCTGATATAGGCGCTATGATTGGCATTACATATGACTCACCTGGCCCAGGTAAAGTAACCTGCAATTGGTCATAGAATAATTCATGTATTCCTGAAGGTAGAATGCTAGAAATTATGGATTTCCAAAACCACAGGTAATCATTTGCAAACATTCCCATTGCAAATGCATAGTATATCAATCCCTCAGAAAAAATTACCAGTCCTGCTAAAATAGGGTGCAACTCTATTTTAGTAAGCAACATATATGCTACAGCGCAGAGTCCAAAAATTAATAGAAAGTTAACAAGTGGATAGGGTGCTCCCTCTGCTGCATATCGGGTAGTCTTTCCTCCAAATGCTTTAATAAAATTCTCATGCAGAATAGTTTGTATTGCATTTGCATGCGTCTCCATTCCTGGAGTAAGCTGACTTAAGTTTAAATAATTATAGAAGGGTGTAGATTTAACATCATGTAGCACTTCAACATTAACACCTAATATTACTATTTTATTATAAAATGGAGATTTAGTAATGTCAAAATCTGACCCAATACCCATCATAGTCATCATTTCGTTTCTTTCAGATTCATCTTCAATTGCAGTAATCCACTCTGGAATCTCGCCTGGTAAAAACTGACTCATCCAATCAATGTCCTCTGGAAGATTATAATCCTGTGTATCTAATATTTGCGATAGGGAAAATCTTGGAAATGTCCCCCATGGTTTGTAAGCATTATCGCCTGGGATTTTGTATCCAGATGGAGGGCCATAGTAATTGACTAAAAAGTTATTTGTTCTTCCATATGAATTAATTCTAAAGTCACCGAAATTCCATATCAATTCTTTAGAATTAAATGTTGGTATCACATTATCTGGCATATCTAAAAATGACTTAACGCATTTTAACCCAAGTGTTAAATAGGCAATATCAGGTTCATGATCCATATAACCAGCAATACTATATTGTCTTGAAAAACCATCTGTATCAAGCATATCGTTAATTAATCCAGTTTCTGGACCAACATCCATTATTTCTTGAACAGGATATGCAATGTAGGTGGGTGGAACTCTCGTTGGTTCATTTACCATCTTAACATCCATAATAATATGCGTTCCATTCTCTTGAGCTTTTTTAATTGACTCAGCTAGAATGATATCTCCATGACCTGGAAGATATTGTTGAAATTCTGGCGGAAGATTGCTGCTAACACTTCTAAGGTACTCTGACCTTGCATCTGGAGAATCAAACTGGATGTCAAATGCAATTACCTTTGCTCCAGCCTTGCTTAGATTATCAACAGCCCTTGCCCAAATATCTCCTCTGGGGTATGGCCATGGGACTTTCTTATCCTTTAAAATTCTCCAAGATTCATCATCAACCTCTACCAACACAACATTAGTTCCCATATTTATAATCGTAGAATCGCTGGCACGCCAGCCTGTTAGAGGTCCTCGAACTGCACTAAATCTGTAGTCGTAAGTTTTCAGCTCTAAAAAATCAAACACGCCTACCCAATGAAGTAGGCATGTAAAAATAACCGCACCCATTGTAAGACTAAGGTCTACTAGGTGTTCTCTGAAAAACTTCTTTATATCTTCAATCAAAATCTATACCCAAGAGTAAAATTAAAACCTGAACTATTTGTTGACCAGTTCTCCCTTTTTTCATCGATCAAGCCATCTCCGTCATTATCTAAATCATCTGAACGATAACCCTTACTATTGTTCATCCTAATTGAACTATTAAAACTAAGTGTTAATTTATCCAAAATATCCCAATCTGTTCCTAGCTTAGCTCCATATAGTTTCACTGACGTATTATCTTTTTTCCCATTTGTTGTATAGTCTAAACCACACCTTAGTCTAAGCTTATTATTAAGGAGACCATATTGTATTGAGGTATTGAATGAAGACCAAGTATTAATTAATTGCTGTGCAACGTTATCTTGGTCTAAGTATGGTATGAAAATTTTTGTCTGATTAAAACTTGAGGAAGTTTTTAATGGTATTTCAAAACGAGTAGAAATTGTTGCAGAAATAGATTGAGTCTCTGATTTTTGAAAAAAGTAATCTTTGTTTCTTTCAGAAGCTAGATTATCCTTGTATGTGATTGAATTAAGATTGATTGATGTTGTTGTTGTGAAAATATTAAAATTTCCTGGAACATTAATCGACGCCATTACATTTAGTGCTTGCGAATTTTCTCT
>JAYNUL010000046.1:8928-10154 GCA_038281125.1 Fidelibacterota bacterium
ATAGTAAATTCTCGAATATTATTTGTCAGATAAGGATTACCAAAGCTTTTATATTCTGGTCCAAGTTGACGGTATTGGATCATTACATTATTAAATGAATAGCTTCCTTTCAATCGAATAAAATATGCAGATGCAGGCATGTTCATGAAAGCTTTGAGAGAACTTTTCTCAGCAACTATTGGATCTATAGGCAGAATTGGTGCCATATGCGCTGGGTGAACGGTAAAGATATCCGAATATGCATCAATAAAATCACCAATAGCTGATACATCATAACTTCCCATTAGTTTTCCATCACTTATAGTATCAAGCAATAGATCTAGTGAATCCTTACTTGCTGTTCCAGCCCAAATGTTATTATTAGTAAGACTCATATTCCATCCCATTTGAAAAAGTAACTTTCGATTGTCCATCGATCCCTCAAGGTCAAATCCAAATGCCAGGTTCTCTTGGGGGGTACCATCATCCCAATTCTTTTTTTTAATCTTTACCGTATCATTATTATTTAAAGAATCAATGAATTCTGATAAGGTATATTCTAATAATAAAGAATCACCAAAAATACTGGTATCCACAGAGAAAAGACTATTCTCAGATGCCCGTGTATTTATTTTTTCAAATTCATCTTTTGCCTTAAGAAAGTGTATCCCAGCCTTAAACCAATTATTTAATGAGAATGTTAATCTTGCAGAGTTTATACTCCTAGGAAAGGTGTATCCTTTTCTGTCAAAAAGATAAATTCGATTTCCTAATGAATCATACCTTGCATCATTTGTAAGTAATTCATAAGCGCGATTAACACCTTTTTGATATTGCACTCCTCTAGATAATCTTCCAGAAACAGTTTGAATATCTATTGAGCCTTTCATACCAAATGCAAACCAATCTCTTCCAAAAACATTAAATCCATCAAAACCAAATCCAAAAGGAATGTTAACATCTATATACCGTCCGTTTACTTTTTTACCTTCTAGTATATACTGAGATATTGATGGATATACATCACCATTTTCAATCTTTAGATAATCAGTAACTTGTAGCGTAAGAGTTTTACGATTTACTGGCTGAGACATAGGAGATTCACGACTAGATTGGCGAAAAGAGTATCTACCCTTTATCCAGCTTAATTCTGCATCTATCTTTCCGGAGTATTGACGTTCATTTATGGAAATTGATGAGGCAGAATTATTGGACTGTTTGCCTACTATGGATCCTTTATAATTAAA
>JAYNUL010000047.1:0-4661 GCA_038281125.1 Fidelibacterota bacterium
TACTTGAACAGACCGAAACATCTGTTGAAAATAAGCAGCAAGGCAACGATATTGAGAAAAGCAATCAAGAAATTAAGTTTAAAAGAGCTTCTCCCAAAAAACTCTACAAACATTTAACAAAGCTGATAATTCAAACTACAAAATCAATCAATGAAAATTCAAGTTCAGCAATTTATATAATTAATCCTCAAAAAAATAATTTTGCTTTGCAAAATGGTAATATAGGTGAATTTGCAGATGTTATACCTATAAACAATATGCTAGTAAATAAATATCTTTCAAATAATAAAAAATTTCATCAAAAAGATTATCCAGAAGAATGGTCTAAATTATTTTTTTCTAACAGCTGGAGAGGAAGTGAATGTGCTATTATCAGCCCAATAAGTATAAATGAAAATATTGCAGGTTTCATATTAACTAGGCTTGATCATTTTAGTAATGTTACAGATAAAGAGATTAATCTACTTTTACAATTATCAGACTATATTTCATTTAGCCTTACTAATCTTGAAAGTTTAGAACAACATATTGTGGGTGAGGACTCCAAAGCGTTAATATTAGAAATTTTATCTAACTTAGATTTCAAATCAGATTCTCAAAATATTTTTAATCAATTTAAATATCTAATAAGAACTTTTTTTCAATATGATCGTGTTACCATATCGACTCGAAAAAAAAGTGAAAATCGGAGAAAATATGATAAAGGAGTAACTTCAACAATAAAATTAGTAGATGGAGATAAAGATGAATTTGTAGAAGGATCCGATTTTCCCACAAATGGTTCTATACAAGGTTTGCCTGTGATTACAGGAACTCATTTCCAGACAAATGATTGGAGATCATCTCATCCAAATATGTTTAGATTTAAATCGTCTGAATTAAGTGATTATAAATACAAATCAATGATGGGAGTTCCTATAATTATTGAAGGCGAGAGTAAAGGGTCAATCATACTTGAGAAAGTTGATACTATCCCTTTTTTGAAACAAGAATTGGCTGATCTTGTTTTAATAGGCCAGGTGCTTGGATCTGCGCTACATTGGAAGTTTGAATATGAAAAAATCCATAAGAATGCAACACATGATGGACTATCAGGACTCTTAAATCATCAGACATTTAAAGAAAAATTTAATGATGAAATTCAAAGAGCAGCCAGATTTCAACAAAAAATGGCTGTTATGATGTTTGATTTAGACAAATTCAAAAAAGTTAATGATACACTTGGACATCAATATGGAGATTATGTTATACAAACCGTGGCGAAAATAATGGTAGATAATGTGCGGGCTGTAGATGTTGTAGCTCGATATGGAGGCGAAGAATTTGCGGTAATATTAATAAATACCACTGCTGTAATGTCAAACATAGTGGCACAAAGAATAGTTGATAGTATTGCAGAATATCAATTTTCCCTTAACGGTGTTGAAACACAATTGACGATATCAGGAGGTATGTCTGAATATCCAACACATGCTGATAATATGAGACAATTAATTGAAATTGCCGATCAAGAGTTATATGCCACCAAAGATCGTGGGGGTAATGGAATAACAATACACAAGACAGCTGACTGAAATTTTGGCTAAAACTTTTAATAAATTACTATTCATATTCTTTGTTTGTATTCTGGCTGCTGAAAATAGCAATAAAGAATTGGCTTTGAATCATTTTATGCAGGGAGAATTTTTGATGAACCAAGGCAACTATGCATTGGCGATATTAGAATTCCAAGACGCAATTGATCTCGACCCAAATGCCTCTACAATTCATGTGTCTATAGCTGATGGTTATAGAAGGATAGGAAAATTAAGTAAAGCTGAGGATCACTTAGGTATTGCTTTAGAATTGGATTCTGAAGAAGAAGAGGCTCTAGAAATGTTAGGTCAAATTTTTCTTACTCAAAAACGATATCAAGAAGCAAAAAAAACCTATCAGGATTTGAGTGATTTAAACCCTAATAATGTTGATTACATATATACTCTTGCAGACCTTGCTAGCATTGATAGGGATTGGGATCTTGCAATAGATTATTATGTACAAGGTTATGAAATTAATTCTTTGGCTGTTGCTGGTCTTGAAAAAGCTCTCCAAATCGCACTTACAATAAGTAGTTTCAATCGTGCCCAGGAAATATGCTCATTATTATTGCAGGAAAATCCTACAAATATTGATCTTTTGGAAACAATGAAGGATCTCACTCTTTTTAATGGAAATTATGAGGAATCCTTAAAAATATTGAAAAAAATTGAAGAAATTAATGGTGAATCTAAAGAGACCTTGATTCAAAAAAGTGCGCTCTACGAGGAATTAAATCAGCCTGAATTAGCATTAGAAATGATTTTTAATGCTCTAGAGGATGACAGCGTAAATATAGATGTCCTCCATCGCCTAGTCACATTACTAATGAGTCAAGATAAGAACGAAGATGCCATTCTCTACAACCAAAAAATAATTGAACATCATCCAAATGATTCTAGGGGATTCATTAATACAGCAGTTATGGCAATGAGCGGGAAAAAACCAGAAGAAGCAATCTCTGCACTAAGTCCACATTCAGAAAAATTCAGTGAAGATTTCACTATACAATATTTACTAGGCACAGCATACTATCAAATTAAAGACTATGAAAAATCAAAAATATATTTATCGAACGCTCTAAAAATTTATCCTCAGTCAAGAAATACAAAACATAATCTTGCACTTATTTACGATTCAACTGGAGATTGGGAAGAGTCAGATAAGCTATATGTTGATCTCATTGCATCAGATACTACTGACGCACAAGCATACAACAATTATGCATACAGTCTGGTTGAGAGGGATAAGGACATAGATTTTGCATTAGAGTTAGCTCAAAATGCTATAAGAATCGAACCTAAATCAGCAGCTTATCTTGATACAATTGGATGGATTTACTTCAAAATGGATATGTTTGATGAAGCATTGCGATATATAAAAGAATCACTAAGTATTGACTCAAATAATCCAACAATACAAGGACATTTTGATATGATCATAAAGAATAAAACCAAATTCAATTCATCAAATATAGAAAAAGCCGAGAATTAAACTTGGATGTTGCGTTTATCATTTATCAACTTATTCTTATTATTGGGTTGTACAGGCACAGTGAACAATGTTTTTAATTTTACCCCATCCAAATCATATGAAGAATATTTAGTAGCATATAATTCTTGCACTGGAAAAGGAGTTTTAAATTCTGAGGGATCGTTAAAAGGGAAATTACCATTTAGTTTCAGGTCTCAAAGAGACAGTACCTTTTTTGAGTTTAGTGACTTAATTGGCCGTAAAGTACTCTTTGTATGGATTACTAATAATTCTATTACTGCACGAAATCTCATTGACAATAAACAATATAAGTATGATGAAGTAACTGAGTTATTACCTATTTTGAAAATACTAGAGCCAAAAGACATAACAAAAATAATTTGGGGTGTTCAGCCTGATTATAATGAAAATTTTAAAAATATTTCACAATCAGTTAAAAACAGCATTTCTCTTGATTTTGAAAGGGAGAACATCAATAATGAGAGGCAGGCTCTTGTAGGAATCAGTTTTCATGATAAAAATTCAAAAAATTCTATTGAAATAGACATCAATATAAGAAAAAGGCATGCAAAATTTATAAATATGAAAAAAGTCTGGAGATTGTTAAAGTATTGATATGAGTATTTCAGTAGTGATACCAGTATTTAATGAATTAGAGTCTCTCCCGGTTCTAATTGATGAACTAAAAATCAATCTAAAAGATTTTGACTTTTGGGAAATCATATTTATCGATGATGGCTCAAGCGATGGCTCAACAGAACTCCTTTCGGATCTATGTTTATCCAAGTCAAACTATAGGCTAATTCAATTTCATAGAAATTATGGCAAGTCTGCAGCATTAAGTGAAGGTTTCAGGGTTGCAAAAGGTGATTGTGTTATAACCATGGATGCTGATTTACAGGATGATCCTTCCGAGATAAAAAACCTTGTTAGTAAACTAAATGAAGGATGGGATCTTGTATCAGGTTGGAAAAAAACAAGACTTGATCCCTTAAACAAACGTATTCCTTCAAAAATATTTAACTTTGTACTTAGGCTATTAACAGGTGTAAAAATCCACGATTTTAATTGTGGATTAAAAGGGTATAAAAAAGCAGTAATAAAGTCTATTGAAATTTATGGAGGCAGGCATAGATTCATTCCAGCACTTGCGGGACAAAAAAAATTCAAAGTAACTGAAATTGTTGTTAATCACCGTCCAAGACAGTTTGGTGAGACAAAATACGGAGGCTCTCGTTTTTTGCATGGCTTTTTTGATTTAATAACCATTCTGTTTCTAAACAAGTTTACCCAACAGCCATTACACCTATTTGGTTCTTTTGGAATAATTTTTTTTAGCGCAGGGTTTATGGTAGAATGTTTTATACTTTACTATAAGTATGTTTTACTTGAACCGTTTTCTCGACATATGGCATTATTAACATTTGGTGTGATGTTAATAGTGATTGGAATTCAATTCTTCTCAATAGGTCTACTTGGTGAATTAATGGCTAAGGCAAACCATAATCAAGAGAACCGAATTAAATATTCCAAGGATGATAATCAATTAATATACAAAGATTGAAATTGACTTTTCACTCTTTTACCAAAAC
>JAYNUL010000047.1:4761-10145 GCA_038281125.1 Fidelibacterota bacterium
CGTATTTATGTTTATAATCCTCAAATAAAACTAATAATAATTCTTCGAAATCCAATTGATAGAGCTTTTTCTCATTGGAATATGGAAAGAGATAAAGGACGAGAAAGTAGAACATTTCTGAAGGCTATACTTGATGAAGAATCAAAAATAAAATCACCAAACTACTCTCAGAACAAAATACTTTCCTATTTAGATAGAGGGTACTACTCACAACAAATTAAAAATATTTATAACTATTTTAACAAAGATCAATTATTAGTACTGCGCAGTGAAGATCTTCGTGAAAATCCTGATAGGACACTCATGAATGTTGCAGAATTTTTATCTATTCCACCATTCAATCCAGTAGATCATCAAGAGATTAATTCGAGATCATATCCACATAAAATGAGTAAGGATGAATTAGCTCTTTTATCAGGCTATTATGAAAAAGAGTTCAGTTCTCTAGAAAATATTCTGGGATGGGATCTGTCTTCATGGAGTAAACAAAATGGGGAATAAGATTTCTATTAGTATAATTACGCCTACTTTCAATAGAGCAGATGAGCTTGATTGTCTTTTGAGATCAATTTCAAAACAAACTTATCCTCTAAAAAACATTGAGTTTATTGTATCTGATGATGGTTCTAATGACAAGACTGAAAAAGTTGTCAATAAATGGCAGAAGAAGTCACTATTCGATTTAATTTACATTAGACAAGAAAATAAGGGCCCTGGAGCAGCAAGGAATCATGGTTTAGAAAAATGTAGAGGCGAAATTATTTTATTTATTGATTCAGACTGTGAAGCCCACCCTAAATGGATTCAGGTCATTATTGAAACATTTGAAGTTGAAGATTTTGATGCATTTGGCGGGCCAGATGGTGCAAAAGATGATTTTACAGTTCTTCAAAAAGCGATCGACTTTTCAATGACTTCTTTTTTCACTACAGGCGGAATGCGAGGGCACAGCAAAAACATGATAGCAAAATTTTATCCTAGGACACATAATATGGGCATCACTAGAGTAGTTTATCAGAATGTGGGTGGATTTGGGAACTTGAGACATGGGCAGGATATAGAATTTAGTAACCGTATCCATAAGTCAGGTGCAAAAGTTTGTTTCATAAAAGATGCTCTAGTCTACCATAGGAGAAGAACATCTTTGAAACAATTTATGAAGCAAGTTTTTAATTGGGGAGTTGCTAGAGTAAATCTAGGTAAAATAGATTCAGTTATGCTAGAGCCTGTACATTTTCTACCATCTTTAGCATGTCTATTTTCAATTGTCACTATTTTATTAACACTGCAAAATGGGTGGAGTCTATTGGAAGTACTTTTGTTATTTGTATCTCCACTTTTTATTTTGTCACTTCTGGGTTCATTTAGTAAGGGTGATCCAAGAATTTTTCCATTTCTTTTATGTGTAATACCAATTCAGATTATGGGATATGGCATAGGTTTTTCACTAGCTTTTATAAAAAGGTTCATTTTAAATAAACCTGAAATGATTGGGTTTAAAAAGAATTACTACAAATGATAATAATGATTCTAGGAATGCACCGGAGTGGTACTTCAACAATATCTGGCGTGCTTCATATGAATAAAATCATAATGGGTACTTACCAAAACTTTTGGCCACGCCCTCTAAGCCAAAACCCTAAAGGGTTTTATGAGAATTATGATTTTAGAAAAATAAATGATCAATTACTAAAAAGGTCAGGATACGATGTTAAATCATATTCTACAGATATTCCCGAAATTAATAAGTCTGATAAACTATCAAATAAAATGAAAGTTCTTATTGAAAAATCAAATTTATCATATCCAGATTGGGGTTGGAAAGACCCTCGCACTTGTTTAACTGCAATGCATTGGGCCAATGCTATCGAGGAATTAGATCTTGGTATGGAACTAAAAATAATCTTTATGGCTCGAAAAGCTTCATCCGTATCTCGTTCTTTAAAAAAACGAAATAATTTATCGATTAAACAGGGATTAAGTATTTGGGAAAGCTATACAAAAAAAGCCCTCAACTTTTTGGAGGAATCAACCTACCCTAGATATTATTGTTCTTTTGAAGATTTATTAAAAGAACCAGTCCAAGTCTGTAGCTCCTTATTTAACTTTATAGGAATGGATTGGGATTCGCAGATAGTAGAAAAATTTATTGACCCTTCAATAAGTACTAGTGAACAGGGAAATCAATTTACATACCCCTCAAGTATCAATAGCCTTGAAAAGAAAATTTACTCACTTATAAATGAATACAAATAAACAACCCAAATTGATTACGATTATCTCTGTGAGTTATAAATCAGGTGAGCATCTAGGTAGGCTATTTAAAAACCTAAATATGAAGGCTAAAAACAGCCATAACATTAAGTATTTGGTTGTTGATAATACTAATGGAAAGGATCAACAATTAAAAAAAATACTTCCAGAAAATTTAGATTTAACTATAATCCAAAATAATGATAAGGGCACCCAGAGATCAATTTCCCATGCCAGTGGTTTAGATGCTGGTTTAAAAAGGTCTGATACAGAATATACTTTGATCATAGACCCTGATGTCCATGTATTTAGATCTAATTGGGACGCTTTTTGCATGGATTATCTAAATGATAGAGAAAAAAGCATTATTGGTGCTCCATACCCTAATTGGAAGCTTGGTAAGGTGCATGATTATCCAAGTGTGGTATTTATGTTTTTTCGTACGAAGGAGATTAAAGAACTCAATGAATCATTTCATCCTTTTCCACCATTAATGGAAAGAATAAAGAACAGTATTTTTAGAAAAATTAATAGGTTAGGTTTCATTGCAAATAAAAACAGGCTTAATAAAAGCAATATCCTAAGATTAATTACATCTTCTCTAGAAAAAACTTTTGGCATAACCAGTCCTGACACAGGTAAAGAAATTATTGAGGCCATTAGACTGAGGGAATATACATCTATGAACTTTGAAGCATATTTTGAAAATCAACTACATTCCATAACTACAAACGTATTCCAATATGATATGGCTAGAGATTTTGAACTATACTACCAAGGAGATAATCCTTTTATGACTCATATGTATGGTTCAGATATTTTCCATTGGAAAACAAAAAATAGTTCTAACGTGCAATATTGGAGAAGACTTATAGAAAATATTGAGGGGGGGGAGTAGTGGAATTTTTGCGAAATAATAGGAATGAAATATTAATTCTTGCAGTAATTCCTTTATTATTTTTATACAGGATGGTATTTCTTGGTGAGATCGTTACTACCAACGATGAGTATGAGAGGCATCCGATAAATGAATGGAGAGATAATTATTTAAATAACCAAGATGATATACCGCAATGGTATCCAAATCTTTTTTCAGGTATGCCTTCCTATGGAGGCTACATCTATACAAATGGTGACCCTACAAAACTTTTTCGCAGCAAAATTCTATTTAATCCTGGTTTAAGAGTCTGGTTTTATTTGTTTCTATCAGGAATTGGTATGTTTGTACTGCTTCAATTCTTTAAGATAAATAAGACTTCTGCCTTGTTTGGTAGTTTGATTTCTGCGCTAACTCCATATGCCATTGGTTTAATAAATGCAGGTCATTTAAATAAAATTTTTGCTATGGCATATGTGCCATGGGTCATTTATGCGGGACTTTATTTTATTTCCAAACCAAGAGCAATTAGTTTATTAGCGTTATCTCTGGTAACAGCTCTGCAATTGTGGGCGAATCATCCGCAGGTAGCATATTACACGTGGATGGTAATTGGGTGCTACTATATGTGGATTCTGGTTTCATCATTGATAAATAAAGCATTTTCAATTAAAGGTTCATTATATCCGTTTTTTGGCTTGATTCTCGGAATAGCGATTGCATTGTTAATGGTTTCAGATCCGTATATTGATATTTATCAATTTCAAGAGCATTCCAATCGAGGTGCTGCATCTGTCCTTGATCAATCAAGTGAAACTAATAAGGGAACGAAATGGGAATACGCAACTCAATGGTCCTTTCACCCTAAAGAATTACTTTCATTTATATACCCTTATTTTTTTGGACTACAGAACACAAGTGATCTTGAAAAGGGTGCATATTGGGGATTTATGCCATTTACGCAATCTACGCATTATGTTGGTCTGGTTATTTTGATATTCTCAATTTTAGGCATCACTTTGAGAAAACCAAAAAAATTTGAATTAATTTTCTGGGTAATTACTGGTCTAATCGTCCTTACTGGATTTGGATCTTTTTTTTCAATTTTATATAAACCTTTCTTTTCACTTTTACCGTTTTTCTCAAAGTTTAGAATTCCATCAATGATATATCTACTTCTCGCTATTACAATTCCCATTCTTGGTGCAAAAGGATTAGATACTTTTTTAGAGGTTTATGAAGACAACAAATCAATGAAAAAAGTATATACGGTGGTTGGTGGCTTTTTAATAATGAGCTTATTGCTCTTTATGTTTGGAGAATTTGTTCTATCATTTAGGGGATTTGCTGATGCTCGCTATGATCCAATGACAATTTCGAAATTAAAATCTGCAAGAATTGAATTATTTAATAAAGGTTTACTCTTAGCAATTTTCATTTGTATTTCCATAGTTGCTTTACTTTATGGTCTAAATCAAAGAAAAATAGATAGTAAAAACTTTAAATATCTAGTGATTTTAATTTCTTTATCTGACATATGGATAGTGAATTCTGAATTCATGAATGTAAGGCCACCGCTTAATCTTGATAGAAAATTCAAACGTGATAATCTGGTTAATCATATAAAAAACGACAAAGAGCATTTCAGAATATTCCCCGCTGATGAAATGGGTTCTAATAAATATAGCTACTGGAACATTGAAAGTATTGGTGGGTATAGACCAATAAAACTTAGAAATTATCAAGACCTAATGGATGCCGGAGGCTTTAGTCGACCAAAGGTATTAGATATGCTTAACGTAAAATATGTTATAACAAGAAAGAAAATAAGTAATCCAACATTTGATAAGATAGAATCAATTAAGGGTCTATACGAAAATAAAAATGTGCTTCCGAAGTCTTGGATTGTTGGCGATATAAAAAATGTTTCAACGCAAAGGGAATCACTAATGGAGGTACTTCTAAGTGGTTTTAATCCAAAAGATATTGCTATCGTATATGATTATAATGGACCTGAAATTTCTAACAATTCTACAGGGGAAGTATCTATAACTTTGCGTGAAGAGAATAGAATTGAGCTAGTCTCTAAAACAGATACAGGAGGTCTATTAGTTATATCAGAGATATATTATAAACCTGGATGGATAGCAAAGGTTAACGATATCGAAACACCTATCTACCAAGCAAACCATATTTTAAGATCCATTTATGTTCCCAAGGGTGTATCCAATATCGTTTTTGAGTATGATGATAC
>JAYNUL010000048.1:0-6097 GCA_038281125.1 Fidelibacterota bacterium
CCAGATACAAACGTTGTTCAAGCTTGGTTTAATGATGAGAGTCTCATACCTGATGAGTATGATGTGACTAGGCTACAGAAAAAATACATACCATCTGATAAAAACAATGAAGTATTTAATTCTATAGATGACATTTTTGCTGCAGAGCCCTCACCCCAAACACCTGAGTATACAGATCCCCAAATTTTCGATAGGCGTTTAAAAACAGAATTTAAAAATAGAGGTGTTATAAAAGATTACAAGTCAAAAAAAGAGACTCCATTTAAAGTAGATTCAATAGAAAACAACACCTGGCTTAGCTATTTCCCATTACCAGAAGACTCCATTAAGCAATCATTAAAGTGGAATTTTAGAAATGAGAGAGAAGTTCCGAGGCATATGCAAAACAGGAGACAATCATTGGATTATTATGAACAAAGGGATAACCAGTACCAATGGAGGCAAAAATTATCCCAAACTAATCCAAAATCCTTTCCCAAAAGGAAAGCAGATCCTGCCTTTTCATACTACCACAACGGAGGGATTAGAGTTGAATCAAATCTAGATGGAGTGCCGATTTATATAGATGGAAAGTATGTAGGGGAGACGCCCTTAAATAGACCCATAGAGGTCGAACCAGGTTGGCATCAAGTGAGTGGTTTTACTCCAATTTACACTAATTTAGCATCCAAAGGTGGGCTTCAATATGTAGGGTATGGTGACTCAATCATTGAAAACAATGAATTATATGGAGCGACAACCGTTTATGCAGAATCAGGGAAACTCGAAACAGTAGAGTTAAGGTTTAACAGGATGGGCGACACTCCAAAAAAATGGATAGAAATGCAAGGAGGGATGAATATTGGCCTCCCTATGTTTGTTTTTGTTATGAGCATGATCTTGTACTCAATGTAAAAGTTATAAGTACTGACATCTCAAAATAATCTATGAAAATCAAAGACAAAGTACGTTCTGCCATTCTTTCTCGGACAACCAAAAAAGCCAATCAAAAGATAGGGATTGAGCTGGAAACAATTATTCATACAAATAACAATAATAGGCTTCCAGTAAACGAAAAAGGAACATTTTCATCAGTTGACCTACTAAGGTTATTAAATGATAAACAAAATGATAATGGAGGTTATTCTCTTGAGCCAGGTGGTCAGTTGGAGTGGGCAAGCCCACCGTTTGGTGACCTAAATGATCTACAATCCTCTTTAGAACTTTTCTACAATCAGCTAGATCCACTTCTGAATTCTAAAAAATTGACTCTTATTAATTATGCTTTGGATCCAAAATTTTCTCCTGATGTAGTTGGTTTGATTGATGAAAAAAAATACCAATTAATGGATGAATATATGAACCAAAGTGGTTCAATGGGTAAGTGGATGATGCGAAACACTGCAAGTATTCAAATTAACCTTGATACTACTGATCCAGAAAACATGGAAGTAATTGCTTTTATTGCAGATTGTATAAACCCAATTGCATCTTATTTATTTGCCAATAGTCCGTTCAAACAATTGAACCCAACAGGTGTTCAAAATGTGAGACAATTGATTTGGCAAAACACAGATCAATTCCGGTGTGGGAATTTATTTGATCACGAAATTTATTCGTCTAATGGTTTAATTGATAAATATATTGATTATGTAATGAATGTACCTAACATGTATAAGATAGATAGATTTGGTAACTATGCTCAATCGCAATCAAGAATTGGTGATAGGCTAGTTATGTTAGATGAATCCGGCAGGTTGAATGAAGCAGATATTAATATAGCTCTACATCAAATTTTTACCAATGTTCGTTTAAAAAGCTTTGTTGAAATAAGAGGTGCAGATCGTACCCCGAAAGGATTTGAAATTGCGCCAGCTGCGTTCTGGGTTGGGCTATTGCTTTGTGATCAGATTAGAGAAAAAGTACATGATATAGTACAGTCCTGGTCAAAAAAAGACAGAAAAATGTTTAACCTTTGCGCATTTAGCCTAGATTTAGAACAAAAAGGACCCCTTGAGGAGCCTTATCGTTATTGGATAGAGTTCTTTTCTGAATTATCTATTAAAGGTTTGTTGAACAGAGGATTAAATGAAGAAAAACACTTTGAAAATTATTATAGCCGCATCATAGAAAACGGGCCTTTCAGTCTACAAACACAGTCACATGAATCAAAAGACCATTCATAACCTCATATGGGCTCCAATTTTTTTAATTGGGGTAGTTTCTTTAGCGTTTGGATTTATTTGGATACTTCATCCGGAGCCATGGTTACTCGATCAACCTGCCAATGAAGCTTTACTTCAAACCTCATTCAACGAATTATTTTTAGATGATGCAAATAAGTTTTTACCATCCTACTTAATGGTTATCTATAGGTTTTTTGGGTTGTGGTTAATTACCATTGGTTTACTTGTTTTGTCTTATGTTAAAATAACAAAGCTGGGTACAAACCAAGCTCGGCTTTCAATTCACTCAACGCTGTTTTTAACCCTTATATCCATGTATTACTTAATTTTCAAGTACCTTCCCACATCACCATTAATTCCAGCCTTATATACTTTTACGCTCTTTTTAGGGTTGAGTATATACTTTTCTAGCCGTATAACATCATAAGCAAACATGTGAATACTTTATGGGTTTAGTGTTATAAATTTCGGCCAGTAACAGAGATCTATTTTGAATAATTACTTTACATCAACTATTTTCAGAAAAATTCTCGCAGCCCTTTCTGGCCTATTTCTGACCCTGTTCCTTTTCGGGCACTTAGCAGGTAATCTCCAGCTATTTATATCAGGAGTTGAAGGACAAACTCAGTTTAACAAATACGCACTTTTCATGACGACAAACCCTGCGGTCAAGCTTCTTTCTATCCTTACTTATTCATCGATATTATTACATGTTATTCTGACTCTATACCTTGCATTTAAGTCTCGACAAGCAAGACCGATTGGTTATGCTGTCTCTAGTGGTAATTCGAATAGCTCATGGTCATCCAACAATATGGCGATTCTTGGCACATTCCTGTTGTTGTTTATCATT
This sequence comes from Fidelibacterota bacterium, assembly GCA_038281125.1. Taxonomy (GTDB): domain Bacteria; phylum Fidelibacterota; class Marinisomatia; order Marinisomatales; family UBA1611; genus NZWG01. Next base: position 3,019 of record JAYNUL010000048.1, read on the forward strand.
GTACATATGAGAAGTTTCTGGTACGAAATGCACTTTGGAGAAATGCCTTACCAATACCTTGAAGATGGAACTAAGATAAAAGATTTGTATTTAATTACGACTAGTGCGTTCAACAACCCTTTATATACACTGTTTTATATTATCAGCATGATTGCACTGGCACTGCATCTTAACCATGGAGTGAGTTCTGCGGTTCAGACCATTGGCCTAAAACTTCCAAACTATGAAAAGCCATTAAAATATGTTGCAGGATTTATAGCCCTTATAATACCCGCAACCTTCGCATCAATACCAATATACTTATACATAAGAAACCTATGAAATTAGATAGTAAAGTACCTGAAGGCCCTCTTGAAAGCAAGTGGACAAGATATAAGTCTAGTGTTCCACTTGTCAGTCCTGCAAACAAAAGAAGAATAGAGGTCATTGTAGTCGGAACAGGTTTGGCTGGTGCATCAGCAGCAGCCTCAATGGCCGAGATGGGTTACAAGGTTAAATCATTCTGTTTTCAAGATAGTCCTAGAAGAGCACATTCGATAGCAGCCCAAGGAGGGATAAATGCAGCCAAAAATTACCAAAACGATGGTGACTCGGTTTATCGACTGTTTTATGATACAATTAAAGGCGGAGATTATCGTTCACGAGAGGCAAACGTATATAGACTTGCTGAAGTGAGTGCCAGTATCATCGATCAGTGTGTAGCGCAAGGTGTTCCTTTTGCTCGCGAATATGGGGGAACCTTAGACAATAGGTCTTTTGGAGGCGTTCAGGTTTCTAGAACTTTTTATGCTAGAGGGCAAACGGGACAACAGCTTCTTCTAGGTGCATATAGCGCTTTAAGTAGACAAATTTCTAAAGGCAATGTAAAAATGTACAATCGACATGAGATGGTTGATATTGTGAAAATAGATGGAAAAGCGCGAGGCGTAATAGTTAGAAACCTATTAACTGGGGAATTTTCCAGACACTTTGGTCACGCTGTAGTGTTGGCAACTGGCGGCTACGGAAATGTTTACTACCTATCAACGAATGCAATGGGTAGCAACGTTACGGCAGCCTGGAAAGCATATAAAAAGGGAGCCGCTTTTTCTAACCCCTGTTTTACACAAATTCACCCTACGTGTATTCCAGTGTCTGGAGACTACCAGTCTAAATTAACCTTGATGTCTGAATCACTTCGAAATGATGGCCGAATCTGGGTACCAAAAATGAAGGGAGATAAAAGACCTGCAAATCAAATCCCAGAAGAAGAAAGAGATTACTACCTTGAGAGAAGATATCCTGCCTTTGGGAACCTAGTGCCACGAGATGTTGCATCCAGAGCCGCTAAAGAGAGATGTGATGAGGGCTATGGTGTTGGAGATACGGGTTTGGCTGTTTATCTAGATTTTGAAGACGCTATAAATAGATTGGGAAAAGATACGGTTTCTGCAAGATATGGAAACCTCTTTGCGATGTATGAAAAGATAACCGGAGATAATCCATACAGAACGCCAATGCGGATCTTTCCCGCAGTTCACTATACCATGGGTGGGCTTTGGGTTGACTATGATTTAATGACAACGGTTCCAGGCTTGTATGCAATAGGAGAGTGTAACTTCTCAGACCATGGTGCAAATAGATTAGGAGCATCAGCTTTAATGCAGGGGCTAGCAGATGGATACTTTATATTGCCTTACACAATCGGAAAATACTTATCCGATGATATTAGAACTGAGCCAATAAGCACAGAACATGAAGCCTTTGATTCTGCAGAAAAGAAAGCTTCGGAAAGAAATAAAGCTTTGTTACAAAATAATGGTAGTCGATCTGTAGAAAGTTTCCATAGAGATCTGGGAAAAATTGTGTGGGACTATTGTGGTATGTCAAGAAACAAAAAAAGCTTAAATGAAGCTATACTAAACATACAATCATTAAGAGAAGAGTTTTGGAAAGATGTAAAAGTAACAGGCGACGATAAAACTTATAATCCTGAGTTAGATAAGGCAGGAAGAGTGGCTGACTTTTTTGAATTAGGTGAGCTTATGATGAGAGATGCTTTAGAACGAGAAGAGTCATGTGGCGGACATTTTAGGGAGGAATATCAAACTCAAGAAGGTGAAGCGCTTAGGGACGATGAAAACTACACCTTTGCATCCACATGGGAATTTAAAGGCATTGATAAGTCACCAATTTTACACAAAGAGGATTTAAACTTTGAGACGGTAACACCTACCCAAAGGAGTTATAAATAATGACAGATTTAAAACTTACATTAAATATTTGGCGGCAAAAATCTTCAGATGTGTCTGGAAAATTTGAATCGTATGAAGTAGATAATTTAAATACTCACATGTCTTTTCTTGAAATGCTAGATGTTTTAAATGAAAAGCTCGTTGCAGAAGATAAAGAACCAGTTGCCTTTGATCACGATTGCAGGGAAGGAATTTGTGGAATGTGTTCAATGGTTATTAATGGTCGTCCACATGGACCAATGAAGGGTACGACTACATGCCAGCTACATATGCGACACTTTAAAAATGGTGAAACCATTACTATTGAGCCCTGGAGGGCAAAAGCATTTCCTGTTATAAAAGATTTAGTTGTTGATAGATCTTCCTTTGATAGAATTATTCAATCAGGCGGATACGTTTCTGTAAATACTGGTAGTGCACCAGATGGGAATGCTATTCCAATTCCCAAAAGCGTTGCTGAAGAAGCATTTGATGCTGCTGCATGTATTGGTTGTGGTGCTTGTGTTGCATCATGCAAAAATGCATCAGCCAGCTTGTTTGTTGCTGCAAAGATATCTCAGTTATCGCTTTTACCTCAAGGTCAGCCAGAAAAAAATGAAAGAGTGAAAAACATGGTTGCACAGATGGATCAAGAGGGGTTTGGTCATTGTACAAATACAGGTGCATGCCAGGCAGAATGCCCTAAAGAAATATCAGTTGAATATATTAGAAAGATGAATCTTGACTATAACTTATCAAATATAAAGGGATAAGCTTTCACAATAAGCATTATATTATTTTAGTCTGAAATTGACTGGTATTGAAATCCAGACACCCACAGCTCTTTCCCTTTGCTTTGCTGGTCT
>JAYNUL010000048.1:6197-10003 GCA_038281125.1 Fidelibacterota bacterium
TCTAGATTGGAAAAGTCATCAAAATCTAATTCATCAAGAGTTAAATCATCAGCAATATCTTCATCATCGGATGGTACAGGGATAGAAGGTCTTGCAGGAGGAGGGGTGTTATCAATTTGTTGAGTCTGGGGAATGTCAATATTTTCAATAATAACTTGTTCAATATCTTCAAATTCAAGAGTGTTTCCAAATCGTGGGAACAAAAGAAAGTTTAAAATTACTAGACTTATTCCAAGCAGTGTTGTCAGGCGAACAACAATAGGATATTTGGCTTTTAAAGGGTTAATAAATTTCATTAATCAACTAAGGTTTTAGATGAATAATTAAGCTTTAATGCCTCTACTTCTCGAAGATTTTCATGAATATCAGATACCAGACCCATCTCTGCTTCTTCATCGCCCTTTAGCGAAACAACTATCTGGGGGTCAGAAACGCGCTTATCATACATTACCAGTGAAACATCATCGACTCCCATTAAACGGTCATCAATAGAAATAAGTCCTTCCTTAGAAACCCATACCTGTACGGTGTGCCTTTTTGATTTAAGTTTTTCAATACGTTTTGCTTTTGGGAGATTTACAGGTAAACCTGAATATTCTTTTAGTACGGTTGTGACCATAAAAAAAACAAGCAACATAAAGATTATATCAGGCATTGACGCGGTTGGGATCTCACTAGAAATTTGAGTTTTTTTTGAGAATTTCATCAGTTACTATTTGCAATTGATATGCGTTTTGCATCTGCCATTTTTAATTGATCAATTACCCGTACGTAATCACTGTATGCTGTTTTTGGATGAGCTTTTACTGAAATAACCAATTTATCATTTGCTCGTAATTTTTCACCTACAATCCTATGAATTTGTTCAACACTGGTTGGCTCTTCATCCAATAAAACTTTCCCCTGTGAATTAATTAAGCAGTTCAGAATATTCTCTTTTCGTATTTCAATTTCCATATCTCCAGGTGGGGGTAATACAATGCCTAGACCTTTGTCGGTATCAATAGTGGTCGTAACTAAAAAGAAAATCAACAGCAAGAAAGCGATATCTGCCATTGATGATGTTGGTATTTCTCCACCCTTGAACCTTCTTTTTTTCTTCACGGGAAAAAGCTTCTTTCTAAATTTATTTGGATTCTAATTCTTGTAAATGGTCCAATATTTTTATTGACTGCTCTTCCATATCCAAGACTAACTTATCAATCCTCGCTACAAAAACGTTTTGAAAGGTTTGAATTATCATAGCAACAATTAGACCAAACGCAGTTGTAAGAAGCGCTTGGGATATTCCTCCTGCAACAACAGCAGGAGATATATCATTAGCTGCTTTAATAGCGTCAAATGCTGCTATCATTCCAACAACCGTACCAGTAAAGCCAAGCATTGGAGCAATTGTAATCACAGCATTTAGCCAAATCATATTCTTTTCTAAAAAGGCCATCTCTATGGCTCCAGCATTCTGAATTGCTTTTTCAACCTCGTCTAAACCTCTGCTCATTTTGCTTAGGCCAGCATGAAAAATTGAAGCAACTGGACCTTCAGTTTCACTGCAAACTTGTATCGCGGCATCTGTACCATTCTCTTTTATGGACTGGCTTACAGACTCAAAAAATGTTTGAGAATCTACAGCAGACATCATTAGCGAGTATGCTCTCTCAATAACAAAAGCTAACCCAAATAATAGTGTTAAGAGGATGGGCCACATAAATGCGCCGCCTTCTAAAAAATAATATACCATTATATAACTCCGTTTCTAGTATGACTAATTTATTTAAAAATATTTAAAAAGCTAAAATCACAGATTGCTAATTTAATTTATTGATTTGATGAATGCATCTGCTTCATCAAAGTGTTTTAATGCTTCGGAAACTTGATTGTCCATTAACAACCTCAAGTTGGTGCTTTCATTTTTCCCCCATATGGATCCTGCTAATTCACTTTTTATCCTGTTTGAAATGTAATCCATATCTCGCGAAAGCGAATCTCTTACAACCTCAATAGAGTCACTTTCCAGATGATCAAGAAAACTATTAAATAACGAGTCTGGCACGTCCCAATCTCTTTTGAATTCATCAAAAGAATCAAATCTATCTTTATAATTTGCAGCCCGCTTTGATGTGAAATTAAAAAATGGTCTTTTAGGATTTCTTAAAACCTTTGCTGTTTCAATATTAATTTCGCTCTTAAATGGGATATAGACATCAGGAGTTATTCCCCCTCCTCCATATACTGTCCTACCAGACTTTGTTTTAAACTTTGGTCTTAATTCTTTAAGACTGTCTATTTTGGACTCTCTATCTGTTTCATATAATTCGCGGTAATAGGCTAAATCATTTCCATCTTCATAAGGTCTTTGTATTAATCTTCCTGACGGGGTGTAATAGCGAGCAATGGTCACACGTATTGCGCTACCTGTATCAAGTGGTAGTTGTCTTTGTACAAGTCCTTTCCCAAAACTGGTTTCACCAACTACTAGTCCTCTGTCTAAATCTTGTACTGCGCCAGAAACAATTTCAGATGCGCTAGCAGAGCCTCTGTTTATCATTACAATTAAAGAATAATCTCCCCGACCTTTACTTTTACTACTCTTAAATACTTGGTTTGACTCTTTTATTTTTCCCATAGTATATACAAGTGTATCTATGGTTGTAATGAATTGATCTGAGATAGCTGCTGCTTGTTCTAGGTATCCTCCACTATTCCCACGAAGATCAAATAATAATCGTTTCATCCCCTGAGATAGAAGAGTGTCAAGCGCGGCAACAACTTCCTTTTCTGTGGTAGCTGAAAATCTCCTCAAAAATATATAACCGGTAGAATCATCTATCATTGTTGCAGCACCAACACTATAAATTGGAATATCATCTCGAATTATATCAACATCAAATGGTTTCATCATTCCCATTCTGCTAATTGTAACCGTAACAAGAGAGCCTTTTCTTCCTCTTAGTTTTTCAAATACTTCTGTTTTTGTGATCTTATACGCATCCTCCCCATCAATTGCAATTATCTTATCACCGGGCATTAAACCAACTACGTCAGATGGGCTATCTGGAACTGGAGAAATAACCGTTATAAATCCATCTAGAATATCAAACTCAATTCCAATCCCTTGAAATTTACCTTTGAAAAGTTCGGTAATATTTTCTTGTTCTTTTGCAGGAATATAGGTGGAGTGCGGGTCTAATTCTTCCATAAGGCCGTGGAAAGCACCATCCATGATTTTTTCCATGTCTACAGCATCAAAATAGAAATGGTTAACATATCCAATGATCTGATTTAACACATTGATTCTTTCTCTTATGATTCGATATAAATTTTGATTGCTCGGGTATACTTGTGGTAAAAAAAGAATAGCTGCAATCAAAAATCCAACTATTCCAGAAACGGCCAACGGCCATATCTGACGCAGTTTGTCAATCATAATTATATTTTACTTTTTAAAGGCCTATGTAACCCATCAAACGGAAAGAAACCCCTTCAACAGTTGATTGGGGAGAGTCGCTAATTTGTGTGCTACCATTTAGCTTCCAGGCACCCTGTCTGACGGTTCCCTTGTTATATCCAACGCTGATGCGTAACCCTAGTCGTTCTAAAAATTGAAACTTAATTGCAACATAGGGTTGAAAGTTAAAAAAAGTAGCTCCAACTTCTCTGAGCAGACCTGGTACTGGAAGTGGTACTATTGGATCGTTTGTAGAGAAACTATCAGGAACAGCATAGTATAATTCTCCATCAACAAATTCTCCATACACATTACTAAATGTATTGTCCCACCGAATGTTTTCACCACTTTTTTGTTCAAG
>JAYNUL010000049.1:0-9972 GCA_038281125.1 Fidelibacterota bacterium
GAGGGTCATGTTAGAAAAGGGCATTTGCGCCAAGGTGATTCCATATACGATGGAGACAAGATCATAATTAATGAAAGAGGATTCCTTTCAATAATGTTTCTGAAAGATAAGACAATAGTTGATGCCTATGAGAATTCAATTATAAAAGTATTAGATAGAGCTAATTCGACAGAATTTAAATCAAATGTTGCTCTTTTTGGAGGTAAAGTTATTGTTCAGATGGAAGAGATAAACAATAGTAAATTCATATTGGATGCACCTTCATCGACCGTAATCGCTTCAAATGCACATTTCATTGCTGAATTTAAAACCGATGTAGTATTCAACCATCTTTCATATGCTATCTTTACATCTTTGCTTGGAAAAATCGAGGTAGAAAATTTGATATCAGAAAATTTCATGAACATTAAGCGCGGAGAAACAGTAATCTCAACTTTAGAGGGTAAATTTCTTCCATTAGATACATTTAGGAATCAACAATTTATTGAACAAACCTTGAGAGAGGTCACAAACTAATATGGATACATTAGGTCAAATTATAGCAATTGGAGGCGGGGGTTTCGGCAGAAACCCCAAGCAAAACAAAATTGAAAAATACATCCTAGATCAATCGGGTAATAAAAATCCCAATATTGTTTTCATACCGACAGCAAGCGCTGAAGATAAAGGGTATATTGTAAATTTTTACTCATGCTTCAGTAAGCTTCAATGCAAACCATCGCACATAAACTTTTTTCAAAGAACACCAAGGCTTGATAGCATCATAAACAAGGCTGATATCATTTATGTTGGGGGGGGTAATACAAAAAGTATGTTAGCCGTTTGGCGCGAATGGAAATTAGACAAGTTGCTTAAAAAGGCTTATCAAAATGGGAAAATTTTATGTGGTGTTAGTGCAGGTGCGATTTGCTGGTTTGAACAAGGAATCACAGATTCATGGGCAAGTAATTTAAACACAATGGATTGTCTTGGATTTGTTGAAGGAATGGCATGCCCGCATTACCAAGAAGAAAAGGATCGGAGACCAAGCGTACATGAAATGTTAAAAAAAGGTACCTGCATGCCTGGTTATGCAATTGATGGAGGTGCTGCAGTTCATATAGTTAATGGCAAATACCATAAATCCTTACAATTCTATCCTGATTCCAATGTTTATCAAGTCTCTTACAAAGATAATATGGTTGAAGAGCAAAAAATGAAGATGGTAGAGCTTTAGACATTTGCTTTACAAATAAAGTTTAAACAAATCCCAAAAGAAAAAGTTATCTTAAAACTCTAAAAATTAAGGTTACATTTATAACTAATTATATTATAAAATTAATTATTATTTTATAAAATCGCTCAAAACGTTCTTAATAGTTGCATATGTAACTATATAACATATAAATTTGACTATGAAAAAAGAAGCTTCTCTTAGATTCCATATGAATATGGGTATGCTGATCAACTCAGCACAACGTGCCATGACTAAGAGGTTCGTGCAAAATGCCACAGAATCAGGTCTCGATATCTCTTTAGACCAGTGGATGGTTTTGGGCCCCATTTGGCAACTTGAATCTGCTTCCCAAAAGGAAATAGGTGAAATGTGTCTTAAGGATAAAACAAATATCACAAGGATAATTGATGCGCTAGAAGAAAAAAACTTAGTGGTGAGAGTTGAAGATCAGATTGACCACAGAATTAAAAGAGTGGTGCTTACAAATGCTGGAAAACAGCTATTCTATGATGTCCTGCCAATAATGGAAAAGACAAGAGAGGAAGTCAGGTCAAACATTTCGGACAATGATATAGATATTTTCAAGAAAGTTTTATCGAAAATTTTAAAAAACCTAACAGATGAACACTGAAAAGAAAACTAGAATTATATTAGCTTTGCTATCCTTAAGCATCATTTCTGTTTTTTATTCTGGGTGTGCTGGAAAGCAGCAAGTACATGTAGAAGATTTAGGCATTTCAATCCCTGAAACGTGGAAGGCGCCATTCCCTCAAATTGAAAAAATATCTGGAGATTGGTGGTCTGTTTATGGTGACTCTACCCTAAACAATTTTATAACACAGTTAAAAACAAAAAGCCCTGACCTAAAAACACTTGTTCAAAATCATGAATTAGCCATCCAAAATGCCAAATTGGGAGGAGCATCTATCTTCCCATCAATTAACATATCTTCAAGGGCTGATACCAATGTTCAAAATCTCTCAGGTCTTGGGTTTGCGGATTCATTTTTTAATCAAAATGATTCTGGTGACTCTTCTGAAACTAGTAATCAATCTTCTGATGGAGTTTTAACTTTTGGCAATAAAAATTTTGGGCTTGGTGTTAACCTTCAGTGGGAGATCGATATCTGGGGAAGGTTGATGAATAGCCGTAAGGCGGCCTACAAAGATTATGAATCTATGGCCCATGATCTTTCCTACCTTCAGTTTTCAATTCTAATCAGGGCTGCAAAATTATACTTTAATGCAAAAGAAGCTGCCTCACAGCTAGAGCTCTCGCAAGAGTCGTACACTAGTCTTGTAGAGATTAGAAATCTTGTTAAAGAAAGATATGAAAAAGGTTTGCGATCCAGCTTAGACTTTAGACTTGCCGAAACCTCTGTTGCAACCTCCATTGTTTCAATTGAGAATAGTAAAAATGTTTTAAAATCATTAAATAGACAAATTGAGATCTTAATTGGTGATTATCCATCAGGTGTATTTATTAAAGAGCCATCTCTTCCAACCGTGCTTCCCTCAATTCCCATTGGCATGCCGGCCTCTGTGATCCAAAGACGTCCTGACATTAAGAGCCTCATTTATAAAGTGGAATCTGCTGGTCATCGCGTTGCGCAGTCCAAAAGAGACCTATTGCCTGGAGTAACCATAAATGGTACAGTCGGAACCTCCACCCAAGAGATTGAGAAAATATTTGATGAAGATTATGGAGTTTGGAACCTTGGTATGAGTGTAACCGCACCAATCTTCAATGGTGGCCGTCTAAGATCAATTAAAAAGATACAAGAAGCTAACTATGAGAATTCAAAACAAGATTTAATAAGGGGCATTCTTAAAGCGTTTTCTGAAATAGAGCAATTTCTTGACCAGAATAAATCTCTTGATATACAAATTGAGGCACTAAATGCAGCGGTTAAACAGTCAAAGGATGCTTATGAATTATCTAAAGAAAGATATGATAAGGGAGTTACCACTCTTGAGTCAGTGTTGAACAGCCAACGGCAATACAATTCTATTCGTTCACAACAACTTACCATTCGCAGATTATCAATAGAAAATAGACTATCACTGGTATTAGCAATGGGCGGTGAGATTAAATATTAATAATATGGAAATGAAAATGAAAAAATATTTTGGTCCAGGGTTTTTACTATTATCTATTTTGATAGCTCTCTTAATGATACTTAACAAACCCTCTGCAGAATTGAAAGAAAAGGAAATAAATGTTCCATATGTAAGAACAATGATGTTGTTACCCCAGACCGTAAATGCACAGATATCCTCGCAAGGGTTCATAAGACCTAAATCTGAGTTGAATATTATTTCTCAGTTAAATGCAAGAGTTGAATGGTTGTCCGAGAAGATGGAAGATGGATCTAGTTTTAGTCAAGGTGACACATTAATCAAACTTGATCAAAGGGATTATGAGCTAGCGCTGATTACAGCAGAAGCAAATGTGCTCAATGCTGAAGTCAATTTGGAGAGAGAAAGAGCTGAGTCTGACCTTGCAAATAAAGAGTGGGGTAGAGTTGGAGATGGTTCTGGTAGCGCACTTGCACTTAGAAAACCACAGCTTGCCCAAGCAGAAGCAACTTTGGAGGCTGCAAGAGCTAGCCTTGAAAGAGCTAGAAGAGATTTGGATAGAGCAATATTTATTGCGCCTTTTGATGGAAGAGTTCGTAGCAGAAGTGCTGATATTGGTTCAACAACATTTCCGGGGACACCTCTTGCTAGCATTTATGCTTCTGAAAAATTTGAGATTCAGCTGCCTATAGCTGACCAAGATGTAAAATTTACCGGTCTAGATTTTAATGGAATTCAAATACCATTTGACAAACAATTAGAGGTTTCAATTAATCTAAACGGGACAACTGTTAACGGGAAAGTAGTAAGAGCAGAAGCAGAAGTTGATCCAAAAACAAGAATGTTATCAGTAATTGCAAGCGTTGGGCAAAATACTGGAAAGACAGGTGGTCAAGTTCTTGTAGGTCAATATGCTCAAGCATCAATAACAGGAACAGAGATTAATGATGTCTATGTTGTCCCTAGAAATAATATTAGAAATCAAGCCCTCTGGGTTGTTAATTCCAAAATGGAGTTAATGAACAGGCCTGTAAGTGTTCTTCGATACGAAAATGAATATGCGTTAGTTGATGATGGAATTGAAGAAGGTGATCGATTATTAACCTCTAGACTATCTTCACTAATAAATGGTCTAAAGGTAACCTACAGCCTTAATTAGCATATGGAAAAATTAATCAGATGGTTCGTAAGTAATAAGGTTGTATCAAACCTTTTAATGATATTGATCATTGTTACGGGAGCAACTACCATTCCAATGTTAAAAATGGAGGTTTTTCCGGAAATTGATCTAAATATCATTAGTGTTTCTGCAGTGTATCCAGGTGCAACGCCATCCGATGTTGAAGAAGCAATTTGTATTAAAATCGAAGAAAGATTACAGGGACTTGATGGAGTAAAAAAAATAACATCGAATGCATCTGAAAACGTTGGTAGTGTGAACGTAGAGATAATATCTGGTGAAGATCCTAGCGATATGCTGGATAAAATAAAAGCTGAGGTCGATGCTATTGACTCATTTCCCGAAAATGTTGAGAAACCCATCTGTAGAAAAATTGCTGGGGCAAATCCAGTCATATCGGTAGCGGTACATGGCAAATTAGATGATAATTCTTTGAATCAATTCACAGAAGAAATCAAAGACGAAATTGATGATCTCTCAGGGATTACATTTACATCAATCGTAGCCGATTTAGAAAATGAAATTAAAATTAACATAAAAGAGAGCTCCCTCAGAAAATATAAAATATCATTTCAGCAAATCGCACAGTCAATTAGTGAATGGTCACTTAATATGCCAAGTGGGAGCATAAAAACTGAGGATGGTGAAATTCTTATCAGATCAAATAGCCAAGGCTACACAATATCTGATTTCTCAAAAATACCACTAATTATAAATCCAAATGGATCGATTGTTTATCTCGGTGACATAAGTGATATTACTGATACATTTTCTGATAAGTTTGAAATGGACTTTCAATTCAATGGAGACAACGCCAACCTCATTACGGTTTTTCGAGTAGGTAATCAGAATGCCTTAGATGTGTCTGCTTCTGTTAGGGAGTATGTTGAAAATAAGAATCTAGAATTGCCAAGTACAGTAAAAGTAACAGCTTGGGACGATGAAGCTAGAATCCTTAGTGGTCGAATTGAAACCATTGTTAGAAATGCTCAGCAAGGACTCATACTTGTTATCTTAGTATTGGCGTTATTCTTAAAACCAAAATTAGCTTTCTGGGTCTCACTTGGTATTCCAATTTCATTCATGGGCGGGTTTTGGCTATTTGGTCCATTAGACTTATCCATAAATATGTTATCACTATTTACGTTCATTCTTGTCTTAGGAATTGTTGTAGATGATGCTATAGTGGTTGGAGAGAATATTGCCCTATTTAAAGAGCGTGGTATGAACTCTGTTGATGCTGCGGTAAAAGGCGCTATGCAAGTTGCGACGCCTGTGTTTTTCGCAGTTTTGACCACAATGGTAACCTTCTCACCGATGCTTGCTGTCGAAGGAGATATTGGAAGTATTTGGCGTATTTTCCCCTTGGTTGTCATCTCAGTTTTAATATGGTCATTGATTGAAAGTTTAACCATTTTACCAGCGCACCTTGCTCATAGCAGTGATAGCAAGCCCAGGAACCAGACTCTGCTTTATATATCAAACAAATGGGATTTGGTTCAAGAAAAAATTATTGCGAGCCTTTCTCATGTGACTCATAATATTTATAAGCCATTATTACTCAAGGCAGTAACAAATCCATTTTCTGCGCTTACATTCGCCGCAGGAATATTCACTTTAACAATAGGCATTATGTTAAGTGGAATACTAAAATTTTCCTTCTTCCCTGCTGTTGAAGACGACTTAGCAATCGCAACCATTGAATATCCGTCTGGCACACCCATAGATATAACGAGGAGAGGCTATAATAAATTAGAAGAGGCGGCCAAAATATTAGAAGATCAGTTAAAAGAAGAATTTCCAGATCAAGCAATCATTAAAAACAGGTTGTCTACCATAGGATATCAGCCAATGCTTACAAAAACATCTCGAGGGCCTGGTAATTTAGATGCTCTTTTTGTTGGTTCGAATATGGCAGAGGTCGCTCTCGAATTAGCCCCGTCAGAAAACAGGACAATAAGCACAGACGAGGTAGTTAGAAAGTGGAGAAAGATCATGCCTGATGTACCAGGTATCAAGGAATTATCGTTTAAGTCAAATCTGTTCTCCGCAGGCGATCCTATCAATATTCAGCTAACAAGTAAGTATATGGATGATTTAATTTCTGCTAAAGAAGAGCTAAAAACTCAGCTAGTAAGGTTTCCTGGTGTCTTTGATGTAAATGACACATACAACATTGGAAAAGAAGAAATTTCAATAAACCTGCTTCCTGCAGCGAAAAACTATGGCGTTAGTATGATGATGGTAGCTTCTCAAGTTAGACAGGCCTTTTATGGTCTAGAAGTACAGACAGTGCAAAGGGGTAGAAATGAACTGAAAGTTATTTTACAATATCCTGAAAATGAAAGATCATCTGTAGCGGATCTTGAGAACATGATGATTTTAACACCAACTGGTTCTACAATCCCAGTTAGACAAATAGCACAATTAGAGCTTGGAGAAGGTCTTGCATCAATTGAGAGGAAAAATAGAAAGCGATCAATCAATGTAACAGCCGATGTCGATCTTTCCGTCACCAATGGGAATGAGGTCATTGCAACAGTAATGACAACTATAATGCCAAAAATACTTCAAAAATACAACTCAATAGCCTACTCATTAGAAGGCGAGCAACAAGAACAGGGAGACAACCTTCGTTCTCTTGGGAAAAACTTTTTATTAGCTATGATTGTTGTATACATGCTACTGGCTATTCCTTTCAAATCATATTTTCAACCACTAGTCGTTATGTCATCTATTCCTTTTGGAATTACTGGTGCGGTGTTAGGCCATCTCTTTTTAGGTCTTAATCTCTCTGTGCTTTCGATGATGGGTATTGTAGCGCTTACGGGTGTTGTTGTAAACGATAGCTTAGTAATGGTAGACTTTATTAATCGATACAGGTCTGAAGGAAACAGTATAAAAGACGCTGTGCTTGAGGCAGGGCCAAGAAGATTTAGACCTATTTTCCTTACCTCATTAACAACTTTTGTTGGTCTTATTCCTTTAATTTTAGAAAAAAGTACTCAGGCAAAGTTTATGATTCCGATGGCTGTATCATTATCTTTTGGAGTACTATTTGCTACAGCCATTACCCTTCTTCTGGTACCGGTTTCGTACCTTACTCTTGAAAAATATATTTTAAAAACGGAGACAAAATAATGAAAGTCGCACTTATTGGTGGGACCGGCTACGTTGGTTCTTACATAATTGATGAATTAATTAAAAATGGTCATACTCCTAGGCTCTTGGTAAGGGATGGATCGGAGTCAAAGGTGATACAGCCTGAGAAATGCGAGACCATAAATGGAGACATTGATGATGCTACTGCTTTAAGTGAGACTCTTGAAGGATGTGATGCTGTGATATATTTGATTGCACTAATCAGAGAATTCCCAAAGCAAAATTTAACGAACGAAAGGCTCCAATTTAAAGGATCGGAACGAGTAGCGATGGTCGCAGAACAGAAAGGAGTAAAAAGGTTTCTTTTGATGAGCGCGCTTGGAGCGAGCCCAGATCCAAATGGTTCAAAATACATGCAGGCTAAACACCTTTCTGAGCAGGCTATAAAAAATACTACGCTAGACTGGACCATTATCAGACCTTCTAGTTTATTTGGCGATCCCAGGGGGGAAGATAGGCCCGAGTTTTGTATGATGCTTGACAAATTAATGCTAAGTCTTGTCCCATATCCTAAGTTTCTACCTTTTCCCGCACCATCATTTTTTACTGGTATGAACCCGTTTGATGCGGGTAACTATGCACTGAGTATGATCCATGTAAAAGATGTTGCTTCACTCTTTGTTAAGATTCTTGAAGATAAAGAAACAGTACATCAAACGATTGAATTAGGAGGAGATAGAGAGGTTACATGGAATGAGGTAGTGACCTCAATCGCAAAGGCTACAGGTAGAAGAGTAATCATGACACCAGCACCATTTTTTGTTGTTGCAAGCATCGCTGGTGTTTTTGATCGCTTTTCATGGTTTCCAGCAGGGAAAGATCAATTAAATGACCTGGTTAAAGGCAGTGTATGTGATTCATCAGAAGTACTCAAAAAGTATGAAGTTGATCTTACCCCATTTAATGTTGATAATCTAAAATATATATCAGGATAAAAGTTATGAGATTATATATAGCCTTACTTTTTACTTTTATACAATTAAACGCACAGTCTGGAATCATTTCTGGATTTATAAGTGATTCATCATCTGCTGAAGCACTCATTGGCGCAAATGTAATTCTACAGGAAACTGGTCAAGGAATGGCAACTGATATAAATGGTTATTATATCATTCAGGATATTACACCGGGAGATTATGTTTTAATGGTGTCTTATGTTGGCTTCAAACTAAAAAAGGAAAAACTTAAAATATCAGATGGCCAGTCTATCAAGTTAGACATATCTCTTATAGAAGATGTGGTCGAATTGACAGAGATTGAAGTGACAGCAGAACAAATTCAGAGAAAATCAAACATCCAGCCAAGTAAAATAAATCTTAGCCCTAGGATGATGAAGGCTGCACCAGCATTAGCTGAGCCGGACCTTTTTAGAACTATTCAAGCACTCCCCGGAGTACTCACAACCTCTGAATTCAGCACAGGTTTAGTAATAAGAGGAGGAAATACAGATCAAAATCTTATTTTATTGGATGGAGTTACAGTCTATAATCCATCTCATCTAGGTGGTATATTTTCAAACTTCATAGTTGATGGAGTCAAGGAAGCTGAATTAATTAAGGGTGCATACAATGCTGAATACGGAGGAAGGCTTTCTGCAGTACTTAATATTATCAGTAGAGAAGGAAATCAAAAAGAGTTTGAAGGAAAAGCTAACCTGTCATTACTTTCAGCCCAAACAACAATTGAGGGACCATTTTACAAAGGTGCATGGGTACTTTCTGGTAGGCGAACCTATTTTGATAAAATTTTTCAAAATGTACCAACCATTCCTCCCTATTATTTTTACGATATTCAAAGTCATGTATATACCGATTTAAGTTCGAAAGATAGATTTTCCCTTAGCTTTTATAATGGTGTTGATGACTTACTCTTTGACACATTTGGTCTCGCAGGTCGGTGGGGAAATAGAACCATTAGTGCACAATATAGGAGAGTCTTCTCTGAAAAGTTGATTGGAAACTTTTTATATGCAAAAAGTCTGTTCTTCACAGAGTTTGGACTGGGTGGATCAAATGGCCTTGTAAGTGATAATCAAATAAATGATGCAACTATAGCCGCAAACTTTTCATGGTTTAAATCTTCCGAGTCTACATTTAAGTTTGGTGCTCAATTAAAGAACCTTGGCTTCTTGTACACGAACTCATTTAATGACTCTCTTCAGTTTGAGATAAATACTAAACCAAAAGAGTTCGCTAATTATATGAAGCTGAAGTATTCTGCTTCTAAAAGATTAATTCTTGAGCCAGGCTTGAGAATTAATCTGTATGATGTATACAGTGACTCTATTTTTCCAGACCTAAGGTTTGGGATGAAATATCTATTAAATGATAATAGGT
>JAYNUL010000050.1:0-7124 GCA_038281125.1 Fidelibacterota bacterium
AATGTTGGTGATAATCAGGTTAAAATTTTAATTGTTGAACATTCCTAGTGAGAGTCTAAAGAATGATAAAGTGTAGCAATTCCTTGATCTTTTAGTAAATCTTGAAAATGTAGATTGACAGCTTGGAGAAGCAACCGGCGTTTTTATTGATTAGAGTTTTCTATTTTTATTTAGTTTTTAATTTTACAAACGTGCTCCATTATAAAACATCGGTTGTATTTTTTAAAAATTGTAGTGACTCGTTATTTTTGGTTTTTTAACGTTAGGTTAATTAATGAAATACAAACTTTTAATTACAGTCCTTATTGGTGGGAATCTTTTTTCGCGATCTGGATTTGGATATACGGTTGGTGCCTATTCAGGAGGAAAGTTTACACTCCCTACCGAAAATAATCGGGTTGAATGGATTGATTACAATCCCTTTTTTAATGGGAGTCTAGACTATATTAAAAATGATTTAGGGGTTTCCATTGGTGGCAGGGTTTTACTTGGCAACCTAATGCTAAAAGGATTAGAGGAAAACAACGATAATGAACTTTGGTCTCGCTTTATATCATTTGGATATCATGATCTTTTACAGGGCATTCAGCTAATAGAAAAATTTAAGATCTTTGATTATTTGAAATTTTCATCATCAATCGTTTACTCAATAGATAGATATGGGTGGCTAAGTAAAAAAACTACTAGCAGTACAGGGGTTGCACTTTCTGCGAAACTTGTTTCCAGCGGAATGTGGGAACCTTACATATCATACGAGATTTACAGGGGATCATATACATCACATACTGGTTTTGGAATTTCTTTATTTTTGACTACTGATGATTAAACTTGTTTCATTACTGCTGTTCAGTGGACTTATCTTTTGTCAGGACTTATTAATCCTGAATAGCGATCAAGAGTATCGCGGTATATTTGATCGCTTTGAATTAGATAGAGTCTATTTCATTCCTGAAGGTCAGGAGGTAACCCAGTCAGTGCAGATCAAGATGGTTAGTCTATTAAAGCAAGGACCATCGACACTAGTCAAGAATGGTAAATTGACTCTAAATGCCTCAGGCGAGGAATCCTCCTATGTGATTAATGGTGAAAAATATATGAGAGCACCTGATAATGAGGTCAGGGATATAGCTTCAAAAATAATAAACTCATCGGTTCATCATAAAAACCCAGGTATTATCGATTCGCCATCAATAATTGCTTTAATAGGGTTCCCTATATCGATGGCACTAGGTGAATCTGTGGCACCATCCTATACGGAACCGGAACCATATATGCTTTCCTTTTATTCAGGGTTTTTTTTACTGAGCGTGAGCAAACATATAAAATTCAATAATTTTAACATGATAGATGAAAGAAATTCTTTTATGAATTCAACACAAGAATTCAATCTTGGTACTAATGATCGGTCAGTTATTTTTGCTGAGCAATTGGGGGAGTTGGCCGCATATCGTTCTATTGAAAGGCATAAGTTTCATATGAGCTCTTTTCGAAGGTTTCTGACGAATTATGCCATAACCATGCCCGTGGTTCCCATTATAATTAATCTATCTCCACCATTAATCTTGGCATATCCATTTATATTTCCAAAATTATATGATAGTTACAATCAGAAAACTTATTTTGATAAAAAAATGAGAAATTATTTGTTAAGTCTACCTGAAAATGAACACGAGGTTTTTAAATCAATGTACGATCCAATAATAGAAAACTATAAAAGCGAAAAAAGATTTAACATTAGCAAAAAAGATAGACAATACAATCTGGTAAATGCTAGTACAATTGCTGCTGCAGGTTGTATTACAGTAGTCGTAATGGTAATGAGCTATTTATCATCAATGACATTAGGATAAATTCATTACAGCCAAAAGATCACCATTTATTTCAAGTGTTTTTGGGGTCTGATATTCATGTTTAGATTTGAGGAAGTTGAAACTAGTAAATTTATTTCATGGTAAGGAGGTCATATGGAAACCAATTTAGCATTAACAATAATTGGATCTGTTTTAATACTTGTGGGCATAATCTTTAACGCTGTACCAAAGCTGGTTAACGAAAAGATTATGGGGCAGTTGCCGAAAGAAGCAGTCGGAATTTCTGCACTCTTTCGAGTTGTATTGGGAGGTCTTGCTATAGCAATTGGAACAATCGCTTTATACTGTCGGCATCTACCTGCCGAACATGCTGGACACTTATTATTCTCAATGGGGTCAGGTTTCGTGGTTGTGATTCTTACAATAATATCAGGAAAATTAAGAGGATTTGATGATGAGATACCTATTCCGCCGATTATTTTATTTACCCTGCTAACCATATTGGCTTACTCTTCATCCTAATTAAAGTTTTATTTATATCACATTTATGGGAAAGAAATTTCTGGTCATTCTGTTTTTTACTAGTTTAGCATTTAGTGAGGATAACAGTTTTTTTGGTGAAGGCAATATTGAGGTTAAAAGATCTAAAAATACAAATCCTGCAGTGAAAGATGATTGGATCGCAATTGATAAACTTCAGCATTTTTCATATAGTCTACTTATTTTACTAGGATGTCAGTATGTCCTTGTCAATAAAATGAATAATACTGAAAAATCTTCATTACCTATATCATCAGCGTTTAGCTTTTCTGCTGGATTGCTAAAAGAATTAAATGATCAAAAAGGAAAGAATGGTTATTTCAGTTTAAAAGATATGGTCGCAAATGTTGGTGGGATCATTGTAGGGGCTATTATCATCAACCAATAGGATATTGATCGTTCCTTTTAGGAGTTTTTATGTTAGAAAATTGATAGCTATATTTTATTATGTTAAGAAATCTTTCAATTGTACTAATACTCGGCATTTTATATTCTAGTGAATCTTTAGAAAATAGACCCGTACATACCTATTCCATTGTTGCCTATGATGATAGCACAGGTCAATTGGGAGTCGCCGTACAGAGTCACTGGTTTTCTGTTGGATCTCTGGTGCCATGGGCTAAAGCTGGGGTTGGGGCAGTAGCGACCCAGTCACTGGTCAAGGTAGAATATGGACCTGATGGTTTAAAAGGGATGGAAGATGGAAAAGTTCCCCACGTAGTTTTATCAGAACTATTAGCTGATGATGATGGTCGCGATCTCAGGCAGGTTGCTATGATTGACGCATTCGGAAACGTTGCATCTCATACAGGAGAAAAATGCATCTCTCATGCGGGGCATCAGATAGGCGAAAATTATTCAGTTCAAGCAAATATTATGGAGAAACCCACTGTCTGCGCTGCAATGGGACATGCATTTGAAAACACGAAAGGTGACTTAGCTGATAGAATGATGGCATCCCTTGAGGCTGCAGAAAATGAGGGTGGAGATCTAAGGGGAAAACAATCTGCTTCTATGCTAATTGTTACTGGTAATCCAACTGGTATTGCCTGGAAGGATATTGTGATGGATATACGAATTGATGATCATAAAGAACCCTTAAAAGAATTAAAGCGGCTAATAAGGATAAACCGAGCTTATAAACACGCCAACAAGGGTGATCATTATCTGGAACTTGAAAAGATTGATGATGCAATGGCTGAGTATAAAAAAGCCTCCTATTATTACCCTGAAAACCCTGAGCTTCCATACTGGTCTGCAGTTACTCTGGCAGGAATTGGAGACCTTGACAAAGCTCTACCAATATTTGAAGATGTATTTTACAGGGAGCCAAACCTTAGAACATTAACTCCAAGATTGGTTAATTCTGGAATTCTACCAAATGATAATGATCTCATTGATGCCATAATGAATGTAGGTAAAACTAGAGATATAGAAAATCCTTTCAAAATAGAGCTTATAAACGAAAGAAATTATCCAATCTACACAAATGGATCTGGGGAAATTAATGTTAATGCTCGCAACACGCAGTTATACTTCAAAGTAAGAGGATTTACAGCTGTAACAAAAACTGAGCGTATTGATTGGAAAACAAAGAATCAATTCAGATGGAATGATGGCACCAGAACAAAAGATTACCCTGTAGTCAATTCACATACCTATACATTAAATGGAGTTGGTGAATCTATTATCGGATTGCCCCCAGAGCTGAAAGGTACGACCGTGATTATATACGGGCACTATCAAGACCAGGTAGATAGCCTTAGAATATTTGTTCAGTAATTAGATTTAGTCTATTTTAGCACTTTTAACAAATCCTTTCTAAAAGAAGATAAAATTAAATTCTATGGATCATTCAAATTTAATCATTCTTCTTGTTCTTGCTATTTCTCCATTTATTTATGTACCATATATAGTTCCTGAAGATAGAAGACAATCTAATAGGCTAGTTTGGTCTATCATTACATTCTTATTAGGTCTTGTTAACTGTATGTGCTATCTGGTGATTCTTCTTTTACTTGGATTGGCGCTATGATATAGAAAATTATTTTATTTATTGAATTTTTAAAAAAAGATGGCCAGCTTTGGAAATTAAATTTTATTAATAAAAAAATTATGTAGTCATTGGATTAAAATTATGAAAAACAAACAAGAAAGTTTTGAAAGTGAAAGTTTTAACAAGTATGATGGGGAGGAAGCCTACCAAACCTTAGTAAATTGGGTAAAAAGTGTTCCCAATGCAATTAAGGAGATAGAGCAAAACGGTTCAAAGGAAGAACTTGTTCGATATAAAAAACAGGTTAAAATGGTTGTTGAAAAGTTAAAAGATATAAAAAATAATCTACCTGACGTAAATAGATGAATCCCTATATATTCATTTATATAAAAACTTGATCAATTATATGTAAAATATTACATTGAATAATATTTTGTATTAATATATGAAAATGGTTTACGCATTTGGTCGCGAAATGAATTTCCAGTTAACGTATGATATATCCAATACGTTAATCCAATTGCAAAAAGTACAGGTACTATTACCTCTATAAAAAAAGAGATCATACCCAAAGTAATCACAAGTGCAAATGGAAATATAATTCCCTTTGCAATAAAAGGATGTTCTAATAATAATTCTCTAAACCTATTCATGCTTATCTCCAGTTTAATTTTAATATACACAAAACATACCAAGCCGTTTTTGATGTCAATCTGTCATAAAATTAAATTGTATATATCGAATTTTAATCTGTTTGTAATTTTTGACAATTAATAACTAATCTTATATATGTATCTTCCTATCAAATCAATTATCTCACTACTTCTATTCTTAGGACATCTCTCAGCGGATTGTTCTGATTTAGACTATGATGACTGTTTGTATTGGGCTGGATATTGTGAATGGAATGAGGAGAATAATATCTGTCAGGATGCCGGCGCAGTTGGAGGTGATGAATACGAGGTATTGACTGAGGCCGATGGTTTAAGTCCAAGTACCCTTTATAATGGCGCATTTTTATATTATCCAACAGAAGGAAATCCTCCGTTTGAAAGTATCATTCTAATGCCAGCGTTTGGAGAGGCGGGATTGATGGATGGATGGGCACAGTTCTATGCTTCAAATGGTTACATAGCCATGTCCATAGGAAATTTTGATCGTAGTAATAGAGACTGGAATTCAGAGTGGGACTATGCTGATAGAGCATTAGGGATGCTGGATGCAATAGAGACCATAAAGGCTGAAAATTTAAGAGAAGATTCACCCTTATATGGAAATATAGATACAACCAGTTTCTCCGTTTCTGGACACTCTACAAGCGGCGGTGGAGCACATACGGCAGCCATAATGGACCCTGCCATTAAATCCGCTATTCTACTTAACTCAGCCATGGCTGTTTTGGATACTCTAAATTGTCCTGCTGTATCAAATGGAATGGGTGACACATCTTACTACTGTTTGCTTGAACAGCATCTAAACCACGAGGTGCCCACCTTAATATTCGCTGGAGAAAATGAATATAATGAATTGGTCACTTCAGATGATTCCACATATGGAGGAATGTGGGCTTTAGTGCAATATGAATTCATCCCTGAAACCACAGATAAAGCATATTTTGAATCTGCTAATCAAGGACACAGTTCAGCAGCGTATCCGAATGGCGATGTTGCAGACTACGCATTATCATGGCTCAAATATTATTCGTCAAACCTTGAAAACTATTGTGATTCATTAATAATCGATCCTGGTAGCACCTCACAATTTCTTACTACCATTGATTGTAATGCTAGTACCCTTATTTTTGATATCAATGATGATGGTTTGGTTGACGATACAGACCTAAACTATTTAGTTGTATCTATAATTAATGAAAACACACTAGACATTCTTGGTGATGTTAACCATGACCAAAATATTGATATCTTTGATCTCCTTATTTTATCAGATTATTTAAACTAACATCATTGGTTATAGGGCTTGATAATTAGGGCAGTAATATTTGATCTCGATGGTACCCTTATAGATACTACTCATGAGATTCAATATATTTTTAACCAATTACTAGAGTTTTATTCACTTCCAAAAAGATCCTTTGACTTCTTCAAGGCTAATATAGGTAACGGTGTTGAGGATTTGCTTCAGAAATCTTTACCTGATGACTATCCTGAAGATATTTCACCAATGCTAGAAAAGGTGAAAGAAATTTACGCGGAAAATTTGAATAAAAAGTCGCGCCCATTTAATGGTATAACAGAGATTTTAAATTTGCTAAATGAAAATGGAATTCAAATCGGTATCATTACGAATAAAATGCATCATCTTGCAATCCGTTGTGTTGATACGTTTTTCCCCTCCCATCCAATCATTACCATTGGAGCAGGTTATTTGCATCCAAGAAAACCAAGCCCAGATTCTGCATTAGTATTGGCTGATGAGTTTAAAACTAAGCCATCCGAAATGTTATTCATTGGCGACTCATCTGTGGACATAAAGACTGCTAAAAATTCTGGAATGGTTCCTATTGGTGTAGAATGGGGGAATGGTACTCTAGAAGAATTATTGGATGCTGGTGCCCAAGAGATTTTTAAGAAACCCCATGATCTTAAAAGTTATTTTTTAAATTTTTGTTTTTAGTTTTACTTCAATTAACAAATGATAAAATATAATTTTAGGGCAATTCAACCTCTATTTTTAGGTATTATTCTTTGGGCAATTAAACCACCCGGTGATCTTGACAAAGATGCCTATTTAATGTTTATTATTTTTTCTTCCACCAT
>JAYNUL010000050.1:7224-9866 GCA_038281125.1 Fidelibacterota bacterium
CCGGTGATCTTGACAAAGATGCCTATTTAATGTTTATTATTTTTTCTTCCACCATACTATCAATTTTAATAAAGGCAATACCCATGTCCACAAGCGTACTTATTGGGCTTCTTGCATCTATAATAACCAATTTATTGTCCTTGAAAGATGCGCTATTGGGTTTTGGAGATTCCACCACCTGGCTAGTTGTAATTGCTTTTCTTATTGCAGGGGTGATCATAGAAACAGGCTTGGGAAAAAGAATAGCTTTAATATGCATAAAAGTGCTTGGAAAAACTGTTACAGGTTTAGGCTATGCAATCTGTGCTTCAGAATTAATTCTTGGTCCGCTAGTACCTTCAAACACAGCTAGAGGTGGCGGAATTATTGCACCTATAGTAGACTCTATATCCAGATCGCTGGGTTCTGAGCCAGAAAAAAGGCCCGAAATAGCTGGCGAATACTTGCATCTGGTTGGCGCCCATGCGAACCTAATCACTGCAGCCATGTTTCTAACTGGAATGGCTGCAAATCCAATAATTTCGAGGGCTGCATTGGAAGTGTATGGTATTGAATTTGACTGGTCAACCTGGGCACTAGGAAGTATAATTCCTGGTCTCATTGGCTTAGCAGGCTTGCCCATTTTTTTAAAATATTATTCTATGCCAACTATAGGATCTATTGAAAATGTCACAGAAGAAATTAATTTAAGGATTAAAGAGCTTGGACCATGGTCGTTTCGAGAAATGGCTATGGTTGTAATTTTACTCTTAATGTTAATCCTTTGGACTACCAAATCCTTTCACACGATGGGAACAACTACGGTTTCTCTATTTGGACTAGTAATGGTTCTAACGATGAACATTGCTACCTGGGATCAATTAGTAAAAAATTATAAAGCATGGGATACATTAATTTGGCTAGGAGGGTTGTTAACACTTGCAACTGGATTAAAGAGTACTGGATTTATATCATGGATTTCAGAATCTATGAATGCCAGCTTAGGAGGAGTGGAGCCTTTTACGCTATTAATTTTATTAGCAATAATATATTTCTATTCTATGTATATATTTTCAATGCTTACTGCCCACATTGTTGCTTTAGGTAGCACGATAATGGTTGTTGCATCTGGAACAGATCTCAATCCGTTTTTAGTAGTAGGGATTATTGCCTATATATCAAGTCTTTGTGGTTGTTTGACCAATTATTCAACCGGGCCGGTAATTATTTATTTTGGGAACGGATATTCAAAACCAGTTAACTGGTTTAAAATTGGTTTTTTTGTTTCAATCTACCATTTATTAACTTGGACTTTATTTGGATCTATGTGGTGGAAATATATTGGATGGTTTTAAGTTTTATATATGAAAAAACTTCAATTCTCTATCATAATTCTCGCCTTATTCCAGGGTTGTGGAAGTGAAACGCAAGAGTTAGGTCAATATGACGAACCAAATGAGCCCGAGGACATAATAACCTTTGAAAAGTATGTAGCAAATGTTATGACACCTGTAAGACAGACAATTGATGGTGGCTATATTGTAGCAGGTGGGAAAAATGGTCAGGCATGGTTAATGAAGTTAGATAAATACGGCGAAGAGGAATGGCAAAATACATACACACTGGGAGATTTTGGGTACTCTCGGTCGGTAGTCCAAACTAGTGATGGAGGGTATTTATACGCGGGTTATGAGGGCATTGTAAAAGTAGACTCAAACGGCACAGAAGAGTGGAAGAACAAGACTAAAACGGTAGGTGCATACCCTTATTACGAGGATGCTATTGAACATAGCAGTGGTAATTTCTATGCGGTGGGTGGTCCTAGTGGCGGACAGGGGCAACTAGTTAAGTTCAGCCCAACTGGAAATGTATTGAAAAGAAAATTCTATGGTAGTAAATGTGAAGATGATATTTTTAGATCAATCGTTGAAACTCAGGATGGAATGCTCGCAGTCGCTGGTGAAAAAAGTCATGGTAATCAGTCTTATGATTGTGCATTTAATTTTATGTATTACAAAGACTTTTGGATATTAAAGTTGAACAAAAATGGCGGAATTATTTGGGAAAAAACTTATGGCGGGCCTTATCTGGAAAAGGCAGATGATATTGTAGTGCTTGAAGATGGAGGGTTTGGGTTGATTGGAGATAAATGCAATCATGGATATGACATTGGTAGATGCAGCCCTAAGGCAAAAGTGTTGTTTATGAGATTAAATGAGCATGGTGACCTTTTGGAGGAGCAAGAATGGTCTGGATTAAAATTCTCGGAGCGATTGCCCTTCTTTTCAATCACCACCACTGCAAATGACGGATTCGCATGGATCGCTGAACATAAAAACCAAGGTACATGGGTACATAAATTTGGTCCAAATGAGGAATCGGTTTCTATGTTTCCAGATGGATATGGTGGGTTTGATATTAACAGAACTTCTGATAACGGTTTTATCATAGGTACATTTGGTGGTAACATTATAAAAACGGATGATGAACTGAATTATGAAGCTTCCTCAAATGAATGAGCCCTTTTACACCTTTAATGATTCAATTAATTATTACAGTGTTATTCACTTTGCAGAATACGTAATACTATCTCTAATACCATTTGTGAAATTCGTTCATGTAGTTATTCTATCCGTGTCTTGGGAAATTCTTGAGCTTTTTAT
>JAYNUL010000051.1:0-9795 GCA_038281125.1 Fidelibacterota bacterium
CGACACCCCAATCGTGTAGCTTTAAGGGGACATTACCCGCGCTATGTGCTAAGTTGAAACCAACAGTAATCCCTTTTGACCTGCCACAAATAGCAATATCCTCCATGTCAAATGCCTGACCAGTGTAGTAGTTCAATCCACCAAGATAAATTAACGCTAATTCATCGCTATTTTTTTCTATGGAATCTATAATATCCTGATCCCTAATGATTTTCTCACCCTTTCTGGGGCCAATTTCAATCAACGTATCCGCTACTTCAAATCCATGGAGACCTATTTGACTTTGAATCGCATATTGATCAGATGGGAAAGCATCTTTTTCCATCAATATTTTTATTCTCTTTTTATTTGGATTATAAAATGAGATCAAAAGAAGATGAACATTAACGGTCAATGCATTCATTACGACCACCTCTGTTTCTCTTCCTCCTACTAGATTTGCTGAAGATTTTATAAGTCTCTCATGGTAATCAATCCACCTTTCTTCCTGACCTAGAACCCCCTTTTTTGACCATATAGAAAATTCTTTTCCTATTTGTTCTAACGCGCTCTTTGGTTGAAGTCCTAATGAGTTCCCACAGAAGTAAATCAATTCATTTCCGTTGCTATCTTTTGGGTAGTGAAATTCTTTGCGATAATTTTTTAAAGAATCTTTTTTATCCAAAGATTTTGCAAATGAAATTGAATTTTGGTAGTTCATGAAAAGTGGTCGTGCGAGAGTCCTAACCAATCCAAAGCGTTTTTATATAGGATATTTTCCTTAATAGAACTTTCGAGCTGAGATTTTTCAATCATTGAACCTGGAATTTGTTCCCCAAGTGGGAATGGGTAGTCGGAACCCAATGTGATTTTTTTATCTCCTACTTTATCGATAAGGTATCTCAGCATTTCCATATCATGCACAAGAGAATCAACCCAAAACTTCCCAAGATAGTCTATTGGGGCTACATTATTATCTACTGCACATAAATCGGGCCTTACATTGAATCCATGTTGAATTCTACCCACTGTGGCGGGGAAAGCACCTCCCCCATGCGCGAATGCAACTCTTAAATCTGGTAATTGTTCAAAAACACCTCCAAATATCATTGAACAAATTGCTCTACTTGTTTCTGCCGGCATACCTACCAGCCAAGGTAGCCAATATTTTTCCATTTCATCTTTTCCCATAATGTCCCAAGGATGAACGAAGACAGATGCTCCCATTTCTCTTGCAACTTCAAAAATAGATAATACTGACGGCTCATTAAGGTTAAGCCCATTTATATTTGAACCAATCTGAATACCTGCTAGGCCTAACTCCTTGATGCAGCGTTCCAATTCTGAAATGGCTTTTTTTTCATCCTGCATTGGCAAGGTACCTAAACCAAGAAAATGTTTTGGATGATCATTAACGATCATTGAAATATGATCGTTAATGAATTTTGAAGTGAACAGCGCGTCATCTGGCTTTGCCCAATAATTAAACAGTGCAGGAATAGTTGAGAGAACTTGAACATCAACATTGTTTTTTTTGCATTCATCTATACGAACTAATGGATCCCAACAATTACATTCGATAATTCGAAAAGGTTTACCATTCTTTATCATCTTAGCTTCGTTTTTTTTATAGTGGTCAAGACTTATCCATCCACCATAACCAAATTTGCTCTCAAAATCAGGCCAATTTTCAGGGATGATATGGGTATGTATGTCAATCTTCAAAGTATATTAGTCCGGCGGCTCTTGAACTGCACCACATCTAGCGCAGGTTCTTAAATCAATATCTTCCCAATATGATTTAAAAAGGGGTGGTAGCTGTGCTACGATATCTTCAAGCTGAAGACTTACCTCGTGAAGCAGGGAATTACACTCATCACAATACCATTGAAATGAGTCTAATGCCCCCTCTTCTCTCTTATATTCAATCACCAGACCAACCGTATCTTTAAATCTCTGGGGTGAATGTGGTAAGTTTTTTGGTAACAAAAATATTTCACCTTCCCTAATTGGGATATCAGCCCTTTGCCCATTTTCGATCACCTTTAATAGCATGTCACCCTCGAGCTGGAAAAAAAACTCTTCAACTGGATCAACGTGATAATCTTTCCTTGAATTAGGACCTCCAACAACCATAACCATAAAGTCACCTTGGTCATATACAATTTGATTTCCAACAGGAGGCTTTAAAAGGTGGCGATTACTTTCTATCCAATTTTTAAAATTTATTGGAGGTTTCAGCATTATTATTCTTCAATAGTTGCTATACACTTAAGTTCAATGGCTATAGGCGTAGGAAGTGAAGTAACCTCTACAGTCGTCCTGCATGGCTGATTATCCATGAAATACTCAGCATATACTCTATTAAATGTATCAAAATCTCTACTCATATTGGTTAAAAATACGGTTATGTCAATTAGGTTATTCCAGGTGCTACCTGCCTCTTCAAGAATGATTTTTACATTTTCAAATACGGAATGACACTGGACTTCAATATCATGACCCAAGGCATTTCCCTGACCATCCATCATGACACCAGGTATAACATTTGTTCCTGGTTTTCTGGGTCCAACACCAGATAAAAAAAGAAGGTTTCCCACTTTTCGAGCATGAGGATAGTTTCCTACCGGATTGGGGGCTTTTTCTGTTTTTATTGCATGATCCATTTATTTAATTCCCTCAATTTTGTTCAACTATCATCACACGACAGTCTCTTCACAATACCATCATTTAATATCGAAGTTTCAAAAATTTCATCTACATCTTGAACTTCTACTTTAGTATACCAGATGTTATCCGGATAAATTACGACCGCTGGTCCCTTTTCACAGACATCAAGGCAACCACTTTTATTGGCTCGAACCTTACCCTTTAGGCCATTTTGATTGATCAGCCGTACGAATTTATTTCTAATTTCCATACCACCACAACTTAGGCAGTCACCTCTAGGACTATCCTTGGGACGCTCATTAATACATACAAACAAATGTTTTTGGTATTTCTCTGTCATTTGGGGATACAGATATTTTTTTGTTCTGTAAAAAATTCAAGAGCATCGTCTCCTCCTTCGCGTCCAAGTCCTGAATTTTTCATACCGCCAAAAGGTGTTCTCAAATCTCGTAACAGCCAGGTATTAATCCATATAACACCAGAATCAACACCGCCTGAAATGCGTTTTCCTTTATCAATATCCTCTGTCCAAATGGTTGCAGATAATCCATAATCTGTATCATTTGCCATACCTATTGCCTGAGACTCTGAGGTAAAAGATTGTAGGGTTACTATGGGGCCAAAAATCTCTTCCTTGTTCAGTTTTGAAGAATGACTTAATCCCTCCAAAACAGTTGGTCTAAAATACCAACCCTTGGCACATCTACCACTCAATTTTTCAACCTTCCCTCCGGTTAAAACTCTGGCACCTTCTTTATTTGCCAGGTCCATATAACTTTTAATTTTATGAAAATGTTGTTCTGATGAAATAGCACCAAATTGAGTGTCTAGTTTTAACGGATCACCAACAATCAGCTGTGAAACTTTTGAACAAAAGTCTGATTTAAATTTTTCATAGATTGAAGACTCCACAAGAATGCGTGAGCTGCATAAGCATATCTGGCCCTGATTTGAGAATGAGGACCTAACAACTGTTTCCAACATTAATTCATAATTACAATCTTCAAAAATAATTGCAGGATTCTTGCCACCCATTTCTAAGGATAACTTTTTAAATGATCCTGAAGCATTTTTGAAAATTTTTTTGCCGGTGGAAGTTCCTCCTGTAAACGAGATTGCCTTAATATCTATATTTTTGACAAGCATGTCTCCTGCGGTACTTCCCTTACCATGAACAATATTTAGCACTCCTGGTGGCAGCCCTACTTTTGTGCAAACATCACCTAAGAAGTGTGCTGTTGAGGGTGTAATCTCTGATGGTTTTGCAACAACAGTATTGCCCGAGACTAATGCAGGTGCGATTTTCCAGGTGAAAAGGTAAAGAGGTAAATTCCAAGGTGAGATACAACCAACTACACCAAGTGGCATTCTTTGAATAAAATTGATGGAAACATCATTCTGAAGTTCTCGTTTAAATTTGAAACCTTTAACGTGTTCAGCAAAAAATTTAAAATTATATATTGATCGAGGGATATCCAATGATCTGGCTAAGGAGAGCGGCTTTCCAGTATCTCTCGACTCAAGCTCAGAAAAAGTATCTGATTGAGCATCTATCTCATCAGCAATTGCCATTATATAGT
This sequence comes from Fidelibacterota bacterium, assembly GCA_038281125.1. Lineage (GTDB taxonomy): Bacteria > Fidelibacterota > Marinisomatia > Marinisomatales > UBA1611 > NZWG01. The sequence goes on from JAYNUL010000051.1 coordinate 4,230, forward strand.
CTGCTCTTTCACTAAAGCTTAAACCAGACCATGATGCAAATGCATCTTTAGCTGAACTAACTGCATCTTGTATATCTTCAGAATTTGAATCAACTAGTTCACCATATATCTCACCTGTTGCTGGATTATATAAATTTAATCTATCAATTGATCTAGGAGTAACATAGTCACCTGATATATAGTTTTGAATTAATTCCATTGATTCATCTCACACCGGACTCATAAAAGTATTTTTTAGGCACCAAAACGACCGCCATCTACTGAAATATTATGCCCGGTAACATAGCCAGATTCATCTGAAGCCAAAAACAGGATCGTATTTGCGATCTCCTCAGGAGCACCAAGGCGCTTTAGTGACGTGTTTTTTTCCCACTGATCATAGACGTCTCTTAGGGGAATACCCAGTTTTTCCGCCTTCCCTTTTGCCAACTCCTCTAACCTAGCGGTGGCTGTATATCCTGGCAAAACATTATTAACACATATTCCGTATTGACCTAATTCTAGAGCAAGAGTCTTACCCCATTGTGCAACACTCCCTCTAATTGTATTTGAGACACCTAAACCTGGAATAACTTGATTAACGGATGTAGAAATAATATTGATTATTCTACCCGAACCTTTCTTCTTCATCCCTGGGAAAACTGCCTTAGCCATTACCTGATTACAGATTAGCAATCTCTCAAACGCTAACCTGAACTCATCTTCATCTGCCTCAATCAATGGTCCACCATGAGGTCCACCGGAATTATTAATCAGTATATCTACAACCTTGCCTAAGGAATTAATATAGGCATTAATCTGTTCTTTTAAATCATTTGGTTCATTGAAATCAGCACATACGACCTGATGATTTTGACCATGGTTTAATGGTAATGAAGATTTTACCACTTCTAATTTTTTTTTATTACGAGCAACTAGTGTCACTTCGCAACCTGAAGCTGCTAATAATTCTGCTGTTGATTTTCCAATTCCATCAGTGCCTCCACATACGATTGCATGTTTATTTGCGAATGATAGTTTCATAATTGGAAATGGTATCCTAGATTTCGTTTGATATGATCAGGCAATTCTGGAAGAGCAGACCTAGGTATAAAAAAGGTTGAAAGGTCAGCTAACTCAGCAAAGACCTTATGTCTATCTGCAGTTGATTTTAAATAGGCATGACCAGATGAGCCTCCTGTTCCAATTTTAGAACCGATCATTCTTCTTACCATTAGCGCATGCCTTTGTCGCCAGGTAGTGAAAAGCTCATCTACATCAATTAGTCTTGATAGAAAGTTAAATGGGGAGTGCAGTATGGGCTCATCACGATATAAAAAAATAAGTAAAGCTGCTTGTGTAGCTTTATGAGAGAGGCGCTTTTTATTTTTTTCTATTAGTTCATTATGCTTAGTTAAGTCTATCATTGCTTCAAATGAAACAACCGCTCTTTCGTGTTCTTTCAAATGATACTCCACCTCATCTTTTGAATAGTTTGGATTATTTTTAATGACGCTTTTTTCATTCTTTAGCAGAGACCTAACTGCAATACTATATTGATCCCAAAAATCAAATCCTTCAAACTGCAAAAATGGTGTTCTCTCTAACCAAGTCTCAAGTAATTGAAAAAGGGAGCACTCATTCTCAGATTTCTCTACAGCATCTTTTTCATCTTTATTTAATGACAATTTATAATCTTTTCCACCGTAGTTGATTCTATCAGTTTTTTTCAGACCAAGCTTATTTTCCAATTTCCTAAACTGAGAACTTTGAAAACCAGATGAAGGAAAAAGATGGTCTCTGAATTCAAGAAAATCCATTGCTGTCATTGTCTCTAGAATACGAACCTGGTCAATGAGGATTTTTTGTATTTCAATTATTCTATCTAATCTAGTTACTGCAAGGCTTACATCCGATTCTGAGATAGAAACTTTACTAAACATCAATAATACTGAATCTAACTCATGTATGATTTGTTTGAACCAAAGTTCATATACTTGATGAATGATGATGAATAACATTTCATCATGCGCTGGCGTACCAAACTCAGCGCTTTTTAACTTTTGATTATTTAAAATTTCTTCCAATTTCAAATAATCACTATAGTTCAGTAGTTTTTTATTCATGTTTATCTAATCCCACTCAAATCCAGATACACTATCGGTCTTTGCGCTAATCTCTATGGTATTATAATCTCTTATTTTCGATACGTAATAGTAAAGAAATTTTGTCGATTGTTCATCATCTAACCATACAGAATCTGGGAATCCAAATGTTTCAATCACTTCTGATTCTGCGGGTTTACCATTTAAAAATTCCCATATATCATAGTCTGACATGTACCCCATGGAGTATATTGTTTCCTCAATTGGTACATTCAATGAAGCTTTAATTGGTGGCATGGTAATAGGTATGATTGGTGGTGTACTACATGAAAAGAAAATTATAACATATAAAAGGCGGAAGTTCATTGCCAGAAAATACCTAGATTAATTTTGTTCAATCAATATTTTAAATCTTTTTTAATCATGGCTTTTTTTTACAAGTTAAAAGGTTTACCTTATCAATTATGATACAAAAGGAATGAACATCATGTCTAAAATAGATCAGAAAGATAGGTTTTATTATAATAGTGAGTTTTTAGGAAGTTCATCAGGACGATCAATAAGGATATTATCTGAATATTACGGTCCGCTTCAAAGGTTGGAACGTAATAATATTTCAGATACCATTGTGTTTTTTGGATCCGCTAGAACTCCATCCAAAGAGGATGCTAAAAAAGCTTTAGAAAATGCACCAGCAAATACAGATTCAAAAACTATGGCTCGTTTAAAAATGGATTTGAAAATGAGTCGGTACTATGAAGACGCAAGAGAACTTGCAAAAAGATTCACCATATGGAGCAAGGAATTAAAAAGTAAAAAGCATCGCTACATTATATGCTCTGGTGGAGGCCCTGGGATTATGGAAGCATCAAATAGGGGCGCATCTGAAGCAGGAGGAATAAATGTAGGTCTAACCATATCATTACCATTTGAATCATCAGGGAACGAATGGATATCTGATGACTTGGATATGAAATTTCATTATTTTTTCATGCGTAAATTTTGGTTTCTGTATCTTGCAAAGGCTTTAATTGTTTGGCCAGGAGGTTTTGGAACCCTTGATGAACTAATGGAACTCTTGACTCTAATTCAAACAGAAAAAATAAAAAAACGACTTCCCATTGTTTTATATGGAAAGGAATTTTGGGAAAAGGTTGTTAATTGGGACTACCTTGTTGATATTGGAACAATATCACCTGAAGATTTAGACCTGTTTTATATTTCTGATGAAATTGGGCAAACTTTTCAGTATGTTACGGACTTTCTTAACAAGAATGAATTGAAAGGTCCAAATTTTTAATGAAAAATATTGCCAGTATATTTTTTCTTTTCTCTGTCATTTTATCACAGACTGAGCCGGTAGTGGATATTCATAGAAATGATCCCAGAGTATGGGCGCTAACCAATGCTATGATCCACACAGAACCTGGTGACTCCATTAAAAATGGTACAGTAGTTATTAGAGATGGCAAGATAGAAAAAGTAGGTCGTTACATCAAAATTCCTCTAGATGCATACGAGATTGACCTTGAAGGAGCGCACGTTTATGCTGGCTTTATTGATGGTTGGTTAGAGGTCAAGCAGGATGAAAAAGTCACAAGCCCTGACGATCATTGGAATCAGAAAATTAGAGCCGAGTATAGAGCTAAAGATGACCTGAAACTAAATGATAAAACTCTAAAAAGTTTGTACTCAATTGGATTTACTGCAGCTCATGTTGTTCCTGAAAAGGGAATCTTCAAAGGGAAGTCAGATCTTGTCGTTTTAAATGACCAAATGATTTCAGTCGCAAAGGACGTAACAGAATTAATTGAATTTAAAACAACTGGATGGTCTGATGGTGGCTATCCAAATTCATTATTAGGAGTTATTGCTGTCATAAGACAGACTCTCCTTGATGCTGACTGGTATCAACGGTCATCCGACATTTTTAACAAATACCCTGAAGATAATGAACCAGTTGCACTAAACCATTCTCTAGCTGAGTTAGCAAGATTTAAAAGTCAAAGACTCCCTTTTCTGTTCATGACAAAAGAGGAGCATGCAGCATTAAGAGCATTAAAAATAGCAGAGGAGTTCAGCCTAAACCCCTGGTTATTATCAAGTGGATATGAATATCGACGACTTGATCAGATCAAGAAACAGAATCCTTTCATCATTTTCCCAATGGAGTTTCCAAATAAACCAATGGTTAAGGATCCTCACCTTGCACTACAATTTTCCAATGAGCAATTAAAACACTGGGATATGGCTCCTGATAATATTAAAAAAGTCTTTGATGCTGGAATGCGTTTTAGTTTTACCTCTGGAACATTAAAGAAAAAAGCTGATTTTAGAAAGAATCTAAGGCGAATCATTGACCGTGGAATTTCACAGGATGTAGCTCTCGCTGCTCTCACAACGTATCCAGCTGAGGCAATGGGTGTTGGAACTATTCTTGGCAAAATCCAATCAGGCTTCATAGCAAATCTTGTTGTCACTGATGGCAATTATTTTGACCCTAGAACAAGGGTCACATCTATTTGGCTTACTGGTAAAGAGAAATTCATTGCAGATAAACACAAAGTGAAACTAGCTGGAAAGTGGGATCTAATTTTAAAAGATAAGAGTTATGAACTTGAACTAGACGTTCCCAGTTCTCTAAAAAAGGACAAAAATCGTAATCAGATTGCCTTAGCAAATAATCAACTTGAGGGTAAGATTACATCTGGAGGCGAGTCCCTTAATTTGATCGAACTAATAATTGATGGAAACAGGATCGAATATAAGTTTGAAGGTACTTTACTAGGTATTGATGGTACCCTCGCATTTAAAGGAGAAATACAAAAAGATCGTATTCATGGAACTTATTTTGATGGTTCAAAAGAGTATTCTTTTAAGGCAAAGCGCACTACAGAAGGTAAAAAAGTAGTTAGAGAAAAAGAGCTAGCAAGTGATTCAAAATTATATTTTCCTGAGGGTGCATATGGTCTTGAAAAAGAACTTCTTTCTCCAAATGCTGTCTTGATTGATAATGCAACTATATGGACTTGTGGACCAAAAGGCATTGTTGAGGATTGGGATATACTTTTTGTTGATGGCAAAATTGACAAGATTGCTCCTGATATCAGCGTGCCAATGGGGAGTGCATTAGTAATCGATGGAACAGGAAAATATGTAACACCAGGGCTGGTAGATTGCCACAGTCATTCTGCGGCGTCATCCATTAATGAAGGTGCGCAAGCAGTAACAGCTGAAGTAAGAATACGTGATGTGTTGTTCGCGGATGATGTAAATATATACAGGCAACTTGGAGGTGGGCTTACAACCGCAAACATTTTACATGGTTCCGCCAACCCAATTGGCGGGCAAAATGCTGTCATAAAACTAAGATGGGGTTCAGGACCAGAGGGGCTCCTCTTTAAGAATGCTCCAGAGGGAATAAAATTTGCATTAGGTGAAAATGTTAAACAGGCAAACTGGCAGGGTAACGGAAGATACCC
>JAYNUL010000052.1:0-2620 GCA_038281125.1 Fidelibacterota bacterium
ACGTAGTTGTCCTCTTCCAATTGAGTTTCTGATGAAACATCTTCAGTTTTTGCAAGAAGGAATTCTGCATCAAATGCAACACCCATATACTCACCTGGAGCATTGCCAGCAATTGCAGATAATACTGCAGTACCATGGAAATCTTGCCCATTGGCTACCTCTTCATCATTTTCATCAGCAGTTTCTTGGTCACCATTTATTACGTCCCATTGATCAATAACATTAATCCCTTGATAAGCATTATGAGATAGATTGAATCCTGTATCCATCACTAAAATTCTAACTCCATATCCTGTATAGCCCTGTTCATGTAATTCGCGAACATTGATTTGCTCAATCTGATCAAGTGCATCACCATAATCAAAATCTCTAGAGCCAGGGTCAATGTCAGGATATTCTAAGCTTGAACTCCTTGCATACCCAACTACTGGTTTTATTTGATCCACAAATGGGAGATTTGCTATTTTTATTAAATCTGATTTTGAGCATAGAGCAGATACTGCGTTTAGCCATCTGCTCTTATTAATAACGTTGATTCCTTTTGATAGTAATTGATCAATGTATTTGGAAGGGACATTAAAATCATACCAAAGATTATCATTTTGAATTCCATTTTTTGCTCTTCTATCTATTGTTTTTTCAATTAAAGTAATAGGAGCAGAACCGTCTTTATCGGAAAAATAAATCCAAACCCTGTAACTATCAGGGCCTCTTTTGCCAATAACTAGCTCTGCGAGATCGTATTTTTGGCAGAGAATTATACTTTGGAAGACAAGGAAAAGACTAAGACATTTTATCATTAGATTCCTAAGATAAGGTTTGATAAAGCCACCAAGTCCATTACATCCAAGTCACCACTACCATCTAAATCACAAAAGAATAATTGAGCTTCAGTTGGCTCACCATCAAAAATAAGGATATCTACAATCCCTAGTAAATCGTATATATCTACAGAAGCATCTAAATTATAATCCCCCATCAATCCAGTGGGAAAGCCTGAAATCGAAAAATCATCAATTGTAAACCCATCACCTTCAACAAAGTTATCTGAGGTTTGTATAAAACGAAATCCTGTAATTGTTGCACCATTTAATTGATCTAGAAGTATTATTTCATTAACCCAGTCGCTCTGCAGCCCATCATATCCTGGTTCACCGTAAGGTTGTGCAGGTTGGCCTGAACCAAGTTCTGTATATGCTCCACTTAAACTCACCCACCCTTGATCTTGAACGTATGCCTGGAATCGAACAAAATCCCAATTTGATTCTATATCCCATTTTGTTGTGAACTCAATAATGGGACTTAGGATATAGTCTAGATTGATGGATCGATTCAATTCAGCCAGAGTTTCTTGTCCCTCATCATAATCCCCATCAGGACTATCAGTTAAGGCAAATTCTCCTGTTGCGGCATCGCTAGTTAGACCCCACTCACCATCTAACATCCAGTTGGTTAACTCATTTTCAAACCCATCAAAAAAGATCATCTGCCTTTGACCAATTACAAATTCAATAGTATCCACTCGATTAAAACTATTATCGCACTCTATACTTACAATCACGCCAGAGGTGCTCCCTATGGGTGCATTATATGCAATATCTATTGAAATTGAAAAATCATCTGAATCTCTAGCATCCATCTCGCTCATTGTATACGAGTCTGTATCTAATGATATAAATTCATTCAATGCATTTATATTGATATCAATATCTGCCTCAGAGTCACTGAGACCACGATTTTGGATAACAACATCAAGTTCCACAGTCTCTCCTGGAATCATATCGTCATGGGATAATTCATATGAATGCATGATAATATCAGATCCTGAAACAAATGCAAATATTTTGTTCGAATGTACCTGGTCCAAACATAGATCAACTACATCACTCTCTGGAGGCCAAAACCCCTGAGATGTTGATCCTACTTCCGGAACATAAGAAATTATATCTTGATCTCCGTAGGTCCAATCAACAGCATCGCCATTAACCCCATAACCAATAGTTGCAAATCCTGTACCTACCGTAAATCCATTATACCTTGCCATCTCTTGTCCGATTTCAGTCAAAGTTGTGAGATCAGGCTCATCAGGTAACGAACCATCTCCCCAAGGATGTATGTATGTATTCCAATAGGAGTGATAGTGTAAAACATTCTTGAATTGATGCTCAATGATAAAATCTCGAACCGCTTGGGTTTCTGGTTCAGAAAACTCTGACTCACCCCTGTAGGTAGCGGAGCAAGGATTTGGGGATGAGCCAGTGTCGTCTGACCCCCAGCCATATCCATAGTTTCTATTTAGATCAACGCCTCTATTGTCACCATTTCCACAATTTGTGTCTAAACGATTTTTACGATGCATTCCACCACCATTTGGCTCAATTAACTCATTATAAACATAGCCATCTGGATTAACAACTGGTATGAACCATATTTCACGATTATTAATCAAATAGTTTAGTTCAGAGTCTTCATCGTATTCCTCCAGCAGTAACTGAACAAAATACATTAAGTTCATCATCCCTAGAGGCTCCCGTGAATGAGTAAGTGCCGTATATAATACTTCTGGCTCATCTTCGTCTTCATTTGGATTATCTGAAACTTTAAAAGCCCAAATGTCTCG
>JAYNUL010000052.1:2720-9792 GCA_038281125.1 Fidelibacterota bacterium
GGGATGCCTAAACTGCCTATCGTTTTAATAGTTTCTAGAGTAGGATGGTAGACTCTGATTGATTGGTAAATTTCTTTTGCAACAAGGAATGAATTCAATAGAGCCAAAACACAAAGTAGAGGCATTTGTTTTTTCATTTTGTTATATGTTTGATTTTATCCAGTCGGTGGTAACAGACTTAGGTCTTGTTATTGGTATCCCTAATGCTCGCTCCCAAACCATCTGCGATATCATGCCCATGGTTCTTGATATGCTAAATAAAACCGTGTAGAAATTGAATTCCTTAAGCCCATAGTAATAGAGCAGTGACCCAGACGCCGCGTCAACATTAGGCCAAGGGTTTTTTGCTTTACCATGCTCCTGGAGCACATCTGGGACAACCTTAAAAAGTAAATCCACTATTCCAAACACAGCATCATCTTTTATATGCTCCTGACCAAATTTCACAAACGCAGAAAATCTTGGATCAGGACATCTTAGAACTGCATGACCATAACCAGGAATTACCCGACCATTGTTTAAGCGTTCCCAGCAGTAATCCCTTAATCCTTCTTCTGTTGGGAGACCATTGAACTTATCTCTTACGCTTAAAACAAATTTGAGACACTCTTGATTTGCTAAACCATGTAAAGGACCTGCAAGTCCATTTAGTCCCGCACAAACAGAATAATAAGGATCGGATAATGCAGATGCTACTGTGTGCGATGCAAATGCGCTTACATTCCCGCCCTCATGGTCACAGTGCAGCATAAAATATAACTGCATCAGTTTATGAAAATCTCCACTATCATCTGGAAGGCCAGTCATATGTACAAAATTCCCAGACCAATCTTTTTGTGGATCAGGTTCTATTCTATCACCTTTATCAAAACTCATTCTGTAGATACCAGCACCGAGAGCAGGTAGTTTAGCAAGTAATCTTATTCCATCCTCAAGTATTGCTTCCCAAAATTCTGTCTTTGGCATTCCCTCATCATAACGTTTTCTGAAGATACTCTCTCCTTGCATCGCAAGAATACCTGTGTTAAACATTGTCATCGGGTGTGCATCATTGGGCATTTCGCTAAGGACTTTCCATACATATTCAGGAATATTCAAGTAAGATGAAAATTCATTATTTAGTTCACTGAGTTCAGCTTCATTTGGAAGCCTTCCTGTCAATAGTAGAAAAAATACTTCCTCAGGTAAGATATGGGTTATATCTAAAAGTGGTTTTCCACGAATGATTAATCCTTTCTCAGCAGAAACTGATGAAGTGTCACACACAAATGCCTTTATCCCTCGCAAGCCTGAATATGCCTGAGCAACTGTCACATCACTAATTTTTTCATCACCCTTATCTTCTATAAGCTGCTTGATCTCATCTTGAACGATGGGGATACGATTTTTCAATTCTTCTTTCAATAGATTCATGAGCTAATCCCTAAAATTATATATTTAAAATATATTTAAACTTAATCATTACTCACCAAGTCTCTTCAATTAATCTAAAAACCGAACAATTAATCCCGATCTTAACTTAGGTTCAAACCAGGTTGATTTTGGAGGCATGACCTTGTTATCGTCTGAGACTCTAAACAAATCTTCAATCGAAACAGGGTAAAGTGCAAAAGCAACCTTTACATCTGATGAACATCTTCGTTCCAACTCCTCCAGGCCTCTAATGCCCCCTACAAATTCAATCCGTTTATCAGTTCGGGGATCTTCAATCTTCAATATGGGTTTTAGAATATGATTCTGAAGAATTGAAGCGTCGAGCCTTAAGACGGAATCTTGTTTGATTATTTGCTTCTTTGCTGTTAAACAGTACCAACTATTTCCAAGGAGCATAGTAAAACTGAACCTTTCTTTTGGACCTCTTTTGTTCGATAATTTTTGAATATCAAAATTTTCTCTAAGTTTACTAATAAATTGTTCATCGCTGAGTCCACAGAGATCTTTGACAACTCTATTATACCCCATTATCTGCATTTCATCATGCGGAAAGATAGTTGCTAAAAAGTAATTGTAAGATTCCTTAACATTGTCTGTAGGTTTATTTTTGGTCATTTCCTTGTGTACTCTTGATGCTGACGCAGCTCGGTGATGTCCATCAGCAATATAAAGTGATTGTACTCTTTTAAAATATGCGCTGATTTCATTTATAGTATTAGAGTCCTGTATTCTCCATATTGAGTGCAAAGTACCATCATCAGCTTTAAAGCTAATATCCTTATCTTTACTTGTGAGTCCTGAAACTTGATTGTTAAAACTTCCGTCATTTCTAAAGGTAAGGAAAACTGGCCCAGTATTTGCTTTGGTTACCTGAATATGCATGGTTCTATCATCTTCTTTTTCAGGGCGAGTATATTCGTGTTTTTTAATGATACCACTATCATAATCTTCAACTGATACCGCAGCAATAATTCCAGTTTGGACATGAGCTCCCATTGAAATTTGGTAAATATATAGATATTGGTCTTTATCTTCTAATAAGTTTCCATTTGAAATATAGTTTCTGAGGTTAGTTGCAGCGTGTTCATGTAACCTTCTACCTGATGGCTCCGTTCCAATTTTAAAATCAACCTCAGGTTTTATTACTCTTAGAAATGATTTATTATTGTTTTTAGTTCTTGATCTTGCCTCATCAGATGATAGTGTATCATAGGGTGGAGAAGAAACCACATCAGCTAGTGATGCAGGTGGGAGGAATCCTTTAAAGGGTAATATCTTTGCCAAAGCTAATCAGGCTTTAAAATAATTTACGAGCCAATTCCAAATCTTCAATAAAATCTATTTCTAGACATGGATATTCCGAAACATCAACATAATGCACCAGCTGTTTTTCCAAGAGCTGTTCTATACCAGCCTCGAAAAAATCATTCTTGCCACCAGCTTTAATAAGTTGACCAAGTGCATTTACAAATTCATTCATGAATTCTGATGAAAACTTAGCAACTCCTATGAACTCGCCTAGGCACTGATCTTCAATCAGATCTTTTCCAATGGCTGAAATCTTATGTTGCCCTCCATCAATGACTTTCACTTCTTCTCTACCACATGATTTAATATCAACTGCTAATACATTTTCAAAGCTTGAATGATATAATTTCGACAACAATTCTTTTGGATAAACCACATCTGCATTCATTAACAAATGTTGATCACTAAGCGCTTTCCTTCCAACGTAGACCGAGTAAGCAGTATTAGTCTCAAAATAATGGTGGTTTACTATAAATTTAAAATTTATTTCTGGAAAATTTTTCTCAACACTTTCCACTAGCATTTCACGATGATATCCTACAATCATTGTAATATCATTTATACCTAGCTCACTTAAGGCCTCTAATTGGTAATTTATTATTGGCTTACCTCCAACTTCCAAAAGGCATTTGGGGGTGTTATATGTTTGGGGATAGAGCCTTCTCGATACACCTGCTGCAAGTATTAATGCTTTCATTATAAAATAAAATTACAGATTTGTTATGCTATTGACAGCAAAATCTATTTCAGATCTTGAAATTTTTTTGATGCAGGATCTATTTTTATTTTGGGTATTACAAGACTCACCAAAACAAGGGCTGCAGTGCTTGATAACAACATTGTTTTTTCCTCTTGGTGCTGTATGAGATTCAACTCCAATCCCAAAAAAGGAAACTGTAGGAATTCCTAATGCAGTTGAAACATGGCCAAGACCGCTATCAGTTGCCAGAGAATATTTACAAGCTGAAATAAGTGCAATAGATTTTCTTAAATCATAATTACCACAAATTGATTTAATAGTTATGCTTTTACATTCCTTAATTAATTTTTCTGCATTTATGGTATCATTTTCTGATCCAAAAACAAGGTACTGATCGCTTGTGGTTTTTAACCAGTTTTTCAAAATTTGATTGGGAAGAGTCCTGTTGGAAGCAACGCTAAATGGAAATAAAGCAATGGGTTTACTAAACCCAAGTTTTTTCATTTCTTCTTGAGCCCACTCAAATTCTTTTTTTGAAAGATGTATTTTAGGATATTCTGTAGATACTGGATTTGTTTGGGTCAATCTAAAGTACTTTTCTGATCTATGAATGTTCTCTTTAGGGATCATCAGAGCATTTGTCAGAAATAAAGAACGAAATTGTGTGCTATAACCATATCTATTTTGCGCACTGGATAGCCACAAGATAAAAGCACTTCTAAAAGAATCAGTCAAAGTAAAAAACTTATCAAAGTTATATTTTTTTAAGGATAAACCCATTTTATAAATGTTTGCTAGACCACTTAATTGCATTGATGAAAATGATAACACACCATCTACTGCGGGATGTTCTTGGTAAACTCCGGCTACCCACTCTTTACATACGATAAAAATTTCTGCATCTGATTCGAATGCTCTGATAGATTGGACAAAAGTGAGCGCAATGACAGAGTCTCCGATCCAGTTTGGGCTATATATTCCAATTCTCATATCAGTAAGCCTCAATGGCATCAATCAATCTAGAAGATGCATTCCCATCAACCTTATAGAGGTAATGCTCAGTTGCCTCTTTCCTTTCACTTGACATTTCATCATGATTATCCATCGCATAATAAACCATACCTAGAATATCGTCGGACTCTACTATCTGGTATGCAAAATCAACATTTTCTTGTCGATCGATATCCATCTTTTTCCAAAAACGTTTTTTAAAGATCCTGTGCTTTAATTTCAGATTATAGCATTGTGCTTGTATGATTGGCTTGTCCATTGGTAGATACTCAAACAAGGTAGATGATATATCACTTATCAACATATCTGCACTTAGATAATAAGGTATTATATCATAGTCTTCATTTTGTAATAAGTAAATACTGTTACTTTTCTTTGACAATTCAGAACATAAACTATTTTGGTACTGGTATTTTTTTTGTTCCCAACCAAAGCCGTGTAGCTTAATGATTATATTATGATCCTTGCTTAGCTCAAGAAGATAAGGATGTAGCTTATCAATGGATGTAGGATAAAAACTAGGCGCATATAAAACGGATTTTTTATCTGGATCTAGTTCAAGTTTTTTGTTTGTAAATTTAATTTCAGGGTTTGAAAAATTCACTAACCTATCTAGCTTTGTATAACCTGTTAAAACAATGTTATTATGGCCGTGGCTCTTAAGTTCATTGAATCTAGCCACTGACTCTACAGATCTTATATCAACGCGCGGGTCTATATCTGTATAGTATGATTGCTTTAATCCAATACCATGATAAACCATAACTACCAATGCTCTTGATGATGAGATTCTATTTAATTGCCCAACATTTCCAACGATAATAATATCAAAATTTTCATCATTCAATTTTTTGATACGCTTATCCTCTGTTTCAGCTGAAAGAAATGATACCTTAGCGCTTTCACAAGCATTAGACAATATGTTTTCTTGCGTTAGTGAAGACCGAACAGGCATTGAAACATATATATCATAGGTACCCCTTTCTAACATTTCCTGAACTACTGGAAGAAAATTAGGCCAGTAATATAAATGATGGGTCTCGATTAATACTTTTTTCATCTTACTGCAATCTTTCCATTATTTTATCTCTAGCTCTTTCTGATGCTCTTCCATCAAGCTTATAGAACATCTTCTCCTTGTATGCTTTGATTGCAGGTAATTTGGATTCTAGGTTGTTGAATGCGAATTCTATTACCTGCGGTAAATCCTTGGGTGCTTTTACCTCAAAACAAAAGTCTGAAATATCACTTTCCATTTCCTTATTTAATCTTGCCCTATATAGTCTATTTTTGAAAAGGCGGTGGGATAATCTCAGTTTGTAAAATCGATTAACCAGGACAGGTTTTTCGAATGCCATCATTTCATAGATTGTACTGCTTGCATCAGTAATAAGCATGTCTGAAATGGAATAAAGTTGGGAAATATTATATATTTCAGGGGAAACAAGGTGCACGTGATCAAATTCATCTGATAATTCATAAAAAAGTAGTCTCTGCTTTTTATGGCTAATACCCCCAAAATTACTTTTATACATTGTCCACATATGAGGCTTGATAATGAGATTATAATCTTTAGTATACTCGCCTAATTTTTTACCAAGAAGCTCGAAAGAGCTTGGGTAGAAAGTTGGTGCAAACAAAATTGTTTTTTTAGTTTTGTCAAGATCGAATTCTTTTCTAATTAAATCCGTATTGCTTTTATTTTTTCTGAAAAGATTATCGAGCTTCATAAAACCAGTAAGTGCTAGTTCTGTTTTTATTCCATTCTGTCTTAATTGAGTCATCCTGAAAGGACCTTCAACAAATCGAATATCAAGTCTTTCATGGTTATCTCTCCAATATGAGGGTTTAATTCCTATTCCATGATATGCCATGCACACAAGTGTTTTTTCACTGACATATTGTTCAATATCGTATCTTGACCACCCACATACAAAGACGTCTAAATTAAGGTTTCTAATTTTTTCTTTCCTTTCAGTTTCACTATCTGCGAAAATGAATTCTCCAGGTTTTTTTGTTAAAACTGACTTACATAGCTCATATTCATCATGTTGTATCTCTCTTGATGCGGAGTGATAAATACGAAACCTTTCATCATTCGCTAATAGATCAATCAATGGTTCGAACTGTGGCAAATGGTACAAATGAAAACTGTCAAAAAGAATTGAGTGTTTTTTACCCATAAATTTATTTTTATTAGCTTTAAGTAAAGTCTCTTTAATTAGGTTTCAAATTGTATTTTGTAAAGCCGATCGTACATCCCACCAGTATTATACAACTCATCATGTGTACCTGTTTCTATGATCTCTCCTTCATCAATCACAATTATCTTGTCAGCGTTTTTTATTGTTGAGAGACGGTGAGCAATAACAAGTACGGTCCTGTTTTTCATCAAATTATCTAATGCATTTTGTACTAAGCGCTCAGACTTTGTATCTAAGGCGGATGTCGCCTCATCCAAAATTAGAAGAGATGGGTTTTTATAAATTGCGCGGGCAATCGCCATTCTTTGTTGTTGGCCACCAGACAACTTGACTCCCCTCTCACCAATAATGGTATCATATTGAAACTCTAAATTATCAATGAACTCACAAGCGTTTGCACCATTGGCAGCCTCAA
>JAYNUL010000053.1:0-1240 GCA_038281125.1 Fidelibacterota bacterium
GATGGTAAATCTATATCGGAGAACTCATATATCATTGGATCTGATAACAGTTTAAAATCAGTAAATGCAAAACACTGGTTATAATCCAGTTTTGATTGAATATTGGGGTCTATAGGAGTTCCATCAAAAACAGAATAGGCGCCATCCGCATTCTTCATTGCGAGTGCAATATCATATGAATCTGTAGCAGAGCACATGGCAAAAAGGAATCCACCATTACCAACATAATCTTTAATGATTCTGGCAATACCTTTCTTTTGTTGGTGCACACTTTCATAACCAAGATTCTTAGCAACATCTTCAAATTGAATTTTTTGGTCTTTATACCATTGTGAGTTTCTATGGCTTCTATAAAATTTCCCGTACTGTCCTGTGAAATCTTCATGGTGAAGATGAAGCCAGTCGTACTTATTAAGCATCCCTAAATGCACGTCTTCATCCCATAAGGTCTCATAATCAACCTCCGCATAGGTAAGAGCCAGCGTCACGGCATCATCCCAAGGCTGTTTATTTGGGGGAGTATAGATTGCAATCTTTGGGTTTTTTTCTAAAAGTACAATATCCATATTATTTTGGTCTATTGTTGAATATAAGCTTACTAAATCACTAGTATTAATTTTCTCAAATGAGACCCCACGAATCTTACACTCACTTATTATTAATTTATTCTCGTCAAACAAAAATGCCCCACCTCTATAGTTTAGTAACCACTCCACATTTATACTCTTTGTAAGAGAATAGTAAGCAATACCATAGGCCTTTAAATGGTCATTTTGCGATTGATCCATAGGAATTATTATCTTCTGACCTACAGAAAATGAAATGATGTATAGGAGAAATAACCTTTTCATCAACTTTTTACCATTCCGACATTACGAATGTGATACCGTATTGGCTCTGAATAAATGGATGACGGAAATTCATCTAAAATTCTCATATACTGTTTCAATGCTTTTTCTAAGTCCATTAATTTGTGTTGATATATTTGCCCTGAAAGAATGATCCCCTTATCTGCAAGATCTGTGTTTTCAAGGCTAAGAGCAAATGAAAGGGCATTATCGTAATCGTTTAGCTTTAGGTTGATTAAGGCTAGTCTTAGATTCATAATGGGGGTTACCTTTGAGTTAGGGAATTCATCGATAGCAAATAACAATTCTTGCATGGCGTCCCCTAACTTTTTTTGTCTTAGATAATTTTCAGCTTTTATAAAGTGAATGAATGCTGACCGATTTTGTTGGTT
>JAYNUL010000053.1:1340-3364 GCA_038281125.1 Fidelibacterota bacterium
AGGTGATCTATCAAGAGTGACTAACATCGAATCATATAAGGCTATGCTTGAGGAAAGATTATCAGTCGATATAGTTGAGTATACACCATAAGGATCTTTAAAAAATAAATTATTATCATAAAAGTAGGGGATCAAATAATCTTCTTCAGCAGGAACTATTTGGTCTTCAAATGTTTTTGCTAGGCCAAGAAGTGCTTTCCCAGATATGTTGGGTGAGAGACTACTTTTTATTATGTGGTTATAAGATTTTATGGCGTAATTGAATTGAGATTCCTTTCTTAGTTCATTTGCGAATTCAAACCATTCATTGGTATTATTTTTTACCAAATGGGACCATTCTTCCTTATTTCTAAAAGATTGTTCATACTTTTGCTGTTTAAAGTAATACTCACTTAGGACATTAAGTATTTTAGTAGGGGTATTTTCTGATGCCTCAATGAGCTTTTTTTCAATAATAGGTAGAGCGTCTTCTTCATCGCTCATTAATAAAATTCTTCTTTCAATGATTCCATTCTGTTTGGGCTCATGCTTAAGATATAGAATAAACTGATCCATAGCTTTATCATATGCACCTCTTGCTTGGAAATACACCCCACTTTCGTATGACAAAAATGATTTTCCAAACTTTTTCTTTCCCCTTTTTAACACCTCTTCTATGTCATTATCTAAACCGTATTTACCATACATAGAAACCATAATTCGAAAAAAAGATCGATTACCTTTGAATTTATCGATTGATGAGGACCAAACCTGTTTTGCTTTCTGTTTATCACTATTTAAATAATGGATTTCTCCTAGTTCTGAGTGTAATCTCATATTAAAAGGATCATTTTTGAGTAGTTTATTGATGAACTGAATGCTTTCATCATATCTCTCAAAGCTGAGATAAATAGATTTAATCTTGTGAATAGAGATAGCGTGTTTCGGGTTTTTTTCTAAAATTCCTTGATATATGGATATTGCACCATCAATATCTCCTTTTTTTTCTAAGAATTTGGCTGTGTTTAAAGAAGCATTTATAGAGTTAGTATTTTGAGTCGACACTCTAGAAAACAAGATAAGGGAAATTAAAAGTAGACTATTTACTTTCATTAATTTGTTCTACTTGGTCCATTGGAAGTTTACTTAGTGAATTAAAATATTGCTTTATCATCAACTGATTATCTCTAGAATATCCAGCTTTCATTGCCCTATTTAATGCTTGAATTGCGATACTTTCTCTTTGGCCTAAATCAATAGGAAGGCCACCAGGGCCTTCGTATACTAATCCTTCAATTGCAGTTTCAGAAGTTCTTTCATCTTTTTTTCCTCTCTGGGTCATTGAGGTTTGACTATCAAGCATTCTGGATAAAATTTTCTGCTGTCTCTCTTGAGTTTTTCGGTTAAACTTCTTTTTTTGTAGGTCCTTAATTACCTCGTCCATTTCATTTGCAATACCACTGAGATCTCCAAGACTATTTTGGCCTGACTGTTGCATTTCTTTCATTAATTGCTCTAAGGACTTTCTGATGCCTTTTTGTTCATTTAGCATCTGCTGCATCATCTGTTGTTGCGCAGCAGCAGCCATTTGCCCAAGGCCGAGTTGCAGCCCTTTTTGGTTTAGACCTTGTTGTTGACCAGACATTTGTTGCATCATCTCTAAAAACTGTTGAAACCCGCTAGCAGATCCGGACTCCATCATATTTTTCATACTATTAAATAGACCCTGTGCAGTTTCATTCAATCCTTCCATTGCAAGGTCATGATTCTTCCCAGCCTGGTTTAGATTGCGCTCTGTTAACTCTCGCTTTGCTTCTTCCATATTAGAATTTGCTTTTCCAACTCCTCTACCTATATCAGGTGTTATTGCAAAGGTTTCGTTAGACAGTTTTAACATTTTATTAGTTACTGAGTTTAATTGATCCTGTAAGAGCTGTTGCCTTTGAGCAAGTTCACGCACTCGAGGTGAGTTCCTTGAGGCTTGTTTTGTGTCACCTTTTAATTGTTCTTCTTGAGATGAAAGGTAAAGTACGTCTTGAAGTAGT
>JAYNUL010000053.1:3464-9273 GCA_038281125.1 Fidelibacterota bacterium
GGCATAATTTCACTTACTAGCCTGGAAAGCTCCTTAAATTTTTCTAACATTTTAGGAGAAAGTAACTTGTGCTTTTCTGCCTGTTCTGTAATTGATTCTATCGCTTCTGCAATCTTTTCAAGTTTTTCTATTTCTTTTTTTGATTGGTCTATAGATTTTTTTAAAGATTGCTTTTCATCCCAATTCATTTCGTCTGATTTGAGCATTTTGAGCTCAGTATTTTCTAATTGATCTTTTAAGCTCTCTATATCATTTAATTCAGCTACTATTTCCTCAGCAAGGTTATTTTCAGAATTTTCCATTTCATCGTATAAATCTGCCAGTGATGGCACCTTTGCAATTAAAGTGTTTGATATGGTCATTTTAGGACCAGAGATATTATCATTATCAGTTAACTCAAAATGAAAATGTACCTCATCATCGGGCATTAGCATCATTTCGGTTAAATCCCAGTACATATTAATCTTTTGAATTAAAGAATCACGGTGTACTCCTTCCATATTAAACATTGCTACATAGGGATCCGCTTGCAAATAGGCAGGCCTCCGAATTTCATAGGCGAGTTGGAGGTTTGTAAAACCATAATCATCGCTAATTTCTAGTTTGATTGGAATAGTTTGGTCATTGCCTAGTTCAGTAATTGGAGGGGGTTTTATTATGGATATATTTGGTAAGTCATCTGGGAGAATATTAATCTTGTATGGAATAGGGTCTTTGTTCGTTATTCCTCTCTTATCAACGATGTTTACAGTGAATTCGCCTTCTTCCGTTAATTTAAAATAGCCTGAGGCCTCATTGTATCTTGATGACATTTCTAACGTTTCGTCATTGATTATCATATAAGAATTTTTAAGCATTCTGTTTGAAGAAATATCGACCTGGACTATAGATCCTTTTAACCCTTCAACCACAGCAACATTTCCCTTTTGGATATTTTTCTCTAACCTACTGTAAGCTGGTGGAATTGTTGTAAGTGAAAAGTTTTCAAATGATGGTCTATCGGTAACATATATCATTTCAGGATTGGTTGTGACACTATCCCATGCCTCCCAAAAATGTTTTGCTTGTACGATTGCTTTGTACGAATAATCCTGATATAGTTCAGGCATTTTGAAATGGAATACACCATCCTCCACTGGAGTAGCATAGAAATTTAGAACCAATGAATCTCGTCTTTGAGTTGATACTTGACTAGGAGTTAGTTTGAGGGTCAATGTGTCAGGAACATGAGGATAGGATTGTATGTATATGTCTGTTTTCTCTCCTCCAATGATATGAATGTCACCAGACATCGACAAAAGCGAAAAAGGTTTGGGAGCGTAAAATACTTCATTTGGGTTGATCATTCGAGAAAACGCATTAGATGATGATTCATAGTTTAAAATAAAAACGCATAGAATACCTATCCAGAGAATAAGTAGAGTTGATTTTATCTGATTTAATTTATTCTCTTTGAAATAATCGTTTAGGCTAACAGACTTTAACCTCTGATTTATTTCTTCAATGTAGGAGTTTGCTAAAACTGTTGATTCATTATCTACTGTACTATTTTCTAGTTGGAAGGCATTTAAAATAAGATCATCTTTTTTTTGAAAGACTCGCTTTCCAAGTGATGAGGCAATTACATCAAGCTTGTAATAGGAGATCTTATCTTGTTTTGCCTTCCAAAAATAGATCAATCCAAATGTGCCCTCTAAAACGAGACCTGCACACAAAAAAGCAAGGAAAAAAGATTTAATCTTTGGATGAAAGTAAAATATGGACTCTAATTGGATCATGACAAAAAGAGAAGCGCTTATCAGTATGATGCTCCATAGAAATAACCTATAGAACTTCCTCTTTAATAAGAAAATTCTAACTTTTTTTAAATATTTCTCTATCTTCATTACTGTGTCAATGAGTAATAGATTATGTTCACTCCCATTTGTAATGCTGCTTCACGAATTGGCCAGGGGTTTTCATGAACACTAGCATCCTCCCATCCATCACCGAGGTCTGACTCGTAAGTATATAAAACTATCATTCTGCCCTCATCAAATAGTGCCAATGCTTGAGGGGGCTTCCCATCATGTTCATGAACCTTGGGTAAGCCGTTTGGGAAACTATAATAACTATGAAAAACAGGATGGTCGTTGGGTAAAGGAACCAGTTCTTTATTTGGGAATACTCGTTTTAATTCACGCCTAAATGAAGCATCCAGGCCATAATTATCATCTGCATGTAAAAACCCATTATTCATTAGGATACTTCGAAGTGATATTACCTCATTCTCAGTTAACCTTATATTCCCATGACCGGTGATATACAGATATGGATACTGATTGATTTCCTTGTCAGTGAGCTTTAAATGTGTATCTTTATTTACCGTGGACACAGGTGTGTTTTCTTCTAGGTATGTCAGTAGGTTTGGTATACTACTTGGGTCACTATACCAATCGCCTCCTCCTCCATAATGAACTCTTGCAACTGAGAACGATTGCGCATCTACAGTGGGAAAGATAAAAATTGAAATTAGGAATATAAGTTTCATTTATTTCTAATTATATAATACAAAAAATTGTTCCAAAAAGAAGATACTGAAATTTAGCCACTTTTTTTTAGTCTCTTCTTGTAAAAAACACTTGGATAATAGAATTTTACTCGCCTATGTCTATATTAAAAAATATACACCCTGCTTTAATAATCGTATTATGTACCTTTTTAACTGCTCAAGGAAAAGGGAAAGAACCAAAAACCTTTTTATTTGGGCTACTGAAATTTGACACACAATCTGAATACGAAGATGGGTATTGGATTAATAAGTGGCTATTTGCCAGGGAGTTTGCATCCCCCGTTAACATAATACCAATTGAGATAAGATATGGTGTTGGGGTAAATGGCAAGTCTACTGGGAGCTCATCGAATCTAAGTAGTGATTCCTTTAAGGATGATCCAAAAAAGATAAGGTATGAGAATGATGTATCTCCTCTAAGCCAAGGTGTGAAAAATATTTGGGGCTCTTCTATAGAAATTGATTTTGGGCTAATAAATATTCCACACTACATTGTTGGAACTAGTTGGATGAATGTAATGAATGGAATATCGTATAGGTCAAGCACTCTTTATTCACCTGCTCGTGTCCCGAATGATGAATGGGGAGCATCTAAAAGTACATGGAGTGACTCAGCGTACTTTTCTCCAAAAGTAAGCGAGTATCTTGCAACAACTCACTTACAATATCAGCCGTTTGATAATTGGTATCTGAACTTTAGGTATTCCTATGGTCTAGCTTCTGCGCTATTCTACTCCTCTGATAATGAAACGTGGAACCAAAACCTCACTGGTTCAGGGACCTCTGCTGCTGGAGCTGTTGGAATAAGATTTATCATTGATCCTGGTAAAAACAACCGTTTTACGGTTGGACTGGATTTTCGTTATTCCTATACAAAGATACACACTATAAACGACCCAAATGATGTTACTCCGATAAGTCGATTTGATCTATCAAACTATGGCCTCTATCTTACCCTGTCAGCATTTTATGGAGGCAATAAAACAAGTGGAGATAAAGCAAAAGCACATTACTACAGGAAAGACTATATAGCGGCCCTACCTAATTTTAATAAGTTTATGGCTGAATATCCATCTCACGCAAATAGGCATCGCGCTCAAAAGTATATCGAAGATTGTGAGTATAAGATTCCATATCAGCTAATGGAAAAGGGATTGGTCTTTGAAAAAGCTGGGAAAACACAAAATGCTTTAGATACTTATAGATATGCATTATCAAGAGTAAAAAATGACTCTGTTGCATTTGATATGCTTTCCGGCAGGGTTGATCAAATAGCACTTTTATGGATGATTGAAGCTGAAAAACTTCTAAAGGAGCAAAATTATATTAGGGCATATAACCTTGTAAAGCATGTTACTGAGTTTTCAGTTCTAGGTAAAAAGGAGATCAGACGATTTAAATCCTGGGTAGTTTTAGGTGAAGGGAAAAAATATCAAGAGTTTGGATTCATTGGGAAGGCAATGGAGAAGTATACTGAAGCACTAAGCTTGAATGCTGATATAATATATGAAGTAAAGGCATTACAACATAAAGCGGGTATCCAAATGGCAAAGCTTGCGAAAGAGGCTGATGAATTTGAAGAAATTCAATTAGCAATTCATTCCTTAGAATATGCAAGAGAACTCGCCGGAGGTATTGGGAAAAGGAATGAAGACTTATTAACTGATTTGAAAAACAGGCTTAGGTCTTATGATGAATACAAATCAAGGGTACTAATCGATAATAGAATGGAATTTGCGAGATTAGAGCAAACCCGTGCGAGATCAGATAAGCTGAAAATTGGTCAAACCTTACCCCAAGTGGAGGCTTTATTAGGGAAGCCTCATGAACAGATTTTGACAAGTGATAGCTCTAATGCGGGGGAACAATTATGGATCTACTTTGTCAAGCAGAAATCACTCCAACTTTCCTTTCAAAATTTTCAGTTGTTTAAAATAGAGGAATTATAATTTTTAATAGAAATTCTCTTCTATTTTAAAAAAAAAATAGCGAGTATTTTTAATGCTATGAAATTGATTATTCAAATAATTTTTCTAATCTTCTCCTGTCAATTTATCATAGCTCAGTCAGATGAGAGGGACTATGATGAAGAATTAAAATATCAGAACAATGCAATAAACGCACTTAAGACAGAAATAAATCAGTTACGATTAAAAATCAAGACAGCTGAATCAAGAGAAAGATCAGCATCAACGCGAATCTCTTCACTTGACGAAGAAATTTCACTTACCGCCAAATTAATTCGATCACTAAAAAGTGAAGAAGAAAAAACTAGGAAACGAATTCTTCAATTGAAAAGCGATATACTTAAAAATGAAAATGAATTAGAATCACTTAGAGCTAGATATAAAAAAAGAGTTGTCAACTCATATAGGAAGGGTAGGCTAACAGATTTAGAAAAGGTTTTTTCTTCTACAACCTGGCGCCAAGCTATTTATCGTACTCAATATTTAAAAATTATATCCGACATTGAGAAAAAATTAACTAATCAGATTGAAAGGCTATTAATACAGATTAGTCAGCAAAAGTTAGAATTAGAGGCTGTGCTTAGAAATAATTTGAAACTAGTAAGAGATAAACAACAGCAAATAAGTTCTTATAGAGATATGCGGATTGATAGAGAAAAAGAACTAAACCGAATCCGCAATGATAAGAAAGCTCTTTCAAACTATATTGAGGAGAAGGAAGCCGGGATTATCCAACTTGAAAGTATAATTAAAAAGGTTTTAGAGGACAAAGCCCGTTTTGAAAGAGAACTTCGAATAAGGAAACAGCAAGAGGCACTCAAAACAAAGAGTTTCAAGGCGCTTAAAGGGCAGCTACCTTGGCCAGCAGAGGGAAGAATTATTGCCAAGTTTGGTAGACAATGGAATTCAAAATTAAAAACTACAACTGAAAATCCCGGCATTGATATAAAAGGGCAACCAGGTTCACCAATTAGAACGGTTCTAGGTGGAGTTGTGACAACCATAACCTACATTCGCGGATATGGTACAACAATAATTGTTGACCATGGTGGTGGTTTCTATACCGTTTATAGTCATGTTACTAATATTCAAACTGTCGTAGATGGGCAAGTACAAAATGGAGATATAATTGCATACATGGGTGATTCAGGCTCTATAAATGGTTCTAAGCTACACTTTGAAATTTGGGGGAAGGGACAAAAGTTAGATCCTGAGAAATGGTTGATCAAAAAATAGAAACTTTTAATGTTTCAGATTTCCAACAAGATATCTGGGAAAGAATTAGAAAAAT
>JAYNUL010000054.1:0-7314 GCA_038281125.1 Fidelibacterota bacterium
AGAATTAAAGTTGGCATTATCATCCCATTCAACTTTTTTGCAATTACTTTATTAGGATCCATGCCAATATTGAATGAATATTTTTGTGATCTAATGAAACTTTTCACTTTGGCTAAAGACCTAGGTGTGTCTGTATTAATCATTAGGACTTTGAAATTCTCTTTAGCATATTTTTCATGATATTCATTTAAGAACTTCATAACCTTTTTGCACGGTACACACCAAGTAGCCCAGAAGTCTATTAATAATGGCCCATCAGAGGTTAATTGGTGAATTGTTGTTGATGACCCGTCTAATAATCTAATCTTTAAATCCGGAATGATTGGACCTACATCATTTTCATTGCCTGATACAATTTGGGTAGTGAGGATTGAGAATAAAATATAATAAATTAATATTTTTGGAAGAAATTTAAATGATGGTTTTGACATTACTACCTCATTTCATATTAGACTTTTTATAAAATTGGGTCTAAAAATGACCTTAAATCATTTTCATTAACAAACTTTAGGCTAACATTACTTAGCGACTCTATTTCACTTACTGGCAATATGAACTCATAAACAGCCTGTATGTCAACTGTCTCCATAGCTACCTGAATCGACCACCCTCCCACAGAAAAGTCAATCAGCGGTGAAAATTGATGCTGTGGAACATACAACACTTTACTGCTGTTTCTAGTATGCCAATATTTTTCTGGTGTGTCTGCAACTACAATCAAAGTGTTCCTATTTTTGTCAAAAATTCTCAAGACTGGAACATTTCTATATGATCCTGATTTGATTACTTCTACATGTTCAGCTGGAAAATTAAATTTTGTTCGATCAAAATAAAAAACAGTAAGAGATCCGTCTTGCTCAAGCCCGGTGTAAGGAAGCCCTGTTAGCATGTCCTTAAGTATTTTATCCTTTAACTTATATACAACTGGGAACCTTACTGTCATATATAATTCGTCATCTTGGTGATATTCAAACTCTGGACGCTGCAATTCCACCTCATATGGATTTGATAGAAGTTGATCTAATACTGAGGATAATAATTGCGTATTCCCGGCATTTTCCGGATTCTCATCCATCTTACGATCCACATCAAAGTCCATTGACCATTCACCTGAATCAAATCGTGAAACCTCTTTTTTAACCTTTTCCCGTTTTCGTGCATTGGCACTTAGAAGAAATTCCATTGATGCTTCTAACTCTGCAATTTGTTGATCCAGGCTAGATGCGACATTTTCGGCCTGCGTTGATGCGGGATGACGTTGTTTTTTTAAAGGCTGTTCAACATACTTAGGATAAGGCGATATTTTTGCCTTTGGCATTTTTGGAAGAAAAGGTTTTATCATATTCAATACTGATGAGCCAACAGCCTTATTTAGATTAGGAACTTGGGTGTAGACCTCGGTGACCTGAGATTTTGCGAGCTCTTCCCAATTTGCTACATCTACTACCTGAATGGTTACATGGACCTTATCTAGTTTTCGATTGTATTTACCCAATATTAGAAGATTCCTTGAACCTCTAGGTTGTTTAAGCATCAAAGACCGATCGTTCATGATTGTCTCGAGATCTTCCTTGTTCTTAATTCGAACACCGTAGACATTCTTAATTTCTTCTCTTGCCATGTCACTTAACCCTGCTGCAATCCACTCAACCGCAGGATCCTTTTGGATGTTATCAAAAGGTAATAGGTATATGTAAGCGTATGGCTCCTTTCCATACGAAATGGAAGCGAAAAGTAAAAGACAAAGAAATTTATTTATAGGTGCGATTAGTTTCACTGATTCAAATTAGGGTTAATCACAGGTTTAATCCAACTCAATTTAAGCATTGGTTCAGGTCATTCCTTGTTTCATTAGTCTAGCCCAAGAATCACGAAGTGACACGACTCTTATAAAAACATTTTGACTAACAGATAGTTTCTCATCTTTCTTAAAATACCCTAATCTCTCAAACTGATATGTTTGTGCCCCAGGATCATTTAAACATGGCTCTAGCTTTGCATTTTGAACCATACATGATTCAGAATTAAGTGCATCAAGAAAATTCCCGCCCTGATCAGGATCTGACTTTTTAAATAATCGATCATATAATCGAACCTCAGCATCAATGGCATCATTTGCGCTTACCCAGTGTATGGTTCCCTTTACCTTCCTTCCGTCAGGAGCACTTCCGCTCTTGGTATTAGGGTCGTAGGTGCAGTGTAGTTCAACAATGTTGCCGGACGAGTCTTTAATTACGTTAGTGCAGGTAATGAAATATGCATACCTCAGTCTCACCTCTCTACCTGGTCCTAATCGAAAGAATTTTCGAGGTGGATCTTCCATAAAATCGCTCTTTTCTATGTAGATTTCTTTTGAAAACGGAATTTTTCTACTACCTGCGTTGAGATTCTCTGGATTGTTAATTGCATCTAGACTCTCCGTCTCTCCTTCAGGAAAATTTGTTATGACTACTTTCAAAGGGTCGAGAACGGCCATAACACGATTGCTACTTTTATTTAGCTCATCCCTAAGCGAATTTTCAAGCCTAACAACATCAATTATTGAATCGCGTTTAGTGACACCAACTTCTTCAGCAAATTTTCTTATGGATTTTGGAGTGTAGCCTCTTCTTCGAAGCCCTGAAATGGTAGGCATCCTAGGGTCGTCCCAACCATCAACGACCCTCTCATCAACTAGTTGTTTTAATTTACGCTTACTAAGAACCGTAAAATTGAGATTTAATCTCGCAAACTCAATTTGTTGTGGATGATAAATGTCCAGCTGTTTGAGATACCAATCATATAAAGGTCTGTGATCTTCAAATTCAAGTGTGCAGATGGAGTGTGTAATTTTTTCTATTGAATCTTCAAGCCCATGTGCCCAGTCATACATTGGATATATGCACCATTTGTCTTTAGTCCTGTGATGAGAAGCATGAAGAATTCTATATACTACAGGATCTCGCATGTTCAAGTTTGGATGAGACATATCTATTTTTGCTCTTAAGGTCTTGGCTCCATCTACAAATTCACCCATTTTCATTCTACCAAACAAATCTAGATTTTCTTCAATACTCCTACCTCTAAATGGGCTCTCTATGCCAGGATTTGTAAGCGTGCCGCGACACTCTCTTACCTCTTGGCTGGTTTGATCACATACATATGCTTTCCCACTTTTTATCAAGGTAATCGCATGAGAATACATATGCTCAAAATAGTCAGAGGCAAAATACAAACGATCCTCCCAATCAAACCCCAACCACTTAACATCTTCAATTATAGATTTTACATATTCATCTTCTTCTTTTGTCGGATTTGTATCATCAAAACGAAGGTTGCATTTGCCATTATTTTTTTCTGCAATTCCAAAATTCAAGCAAATAGATTTGGCATGACCAATATGAAGATAACCATTGGGTTCTGGAGGAAAACGCGTATGCACTCTATTGTCCCATTTCTCTGATTCATTATCTTCATCTATAATACGCTGTATGAAATTTTTTGCTAATATCTTACTTTCACTCATTATCTAAAATTCATTTATTGCGAAGTTTATACGCTTTAATGACTCCTCTTTTCCAATTAATTCCATTAGATCAAATAATGATGGTCCCTGTAGACTACCACAAATTATAAATCTCATGGGTTGCATGACTTTTCCAATACCAATTCCTCTCTGATCCGTAAATCTCTTAAAATTAGATTCCAATTCGATTGCCACCCAACTGTTTATGGAATCTAAAACACTTTTCAATTCGATTATTTTTTCGACAGTATCTTTTTTCCAAATCTTTTGAAGCTGAGTAGAGTCAAATTCTTTTGGACTACTAAAAAAATATTGTGACTTGTCTATAAGATCAGTTAGAGAATTTGATCTAGGCTTCATTAGATCAATTAATTTTATAAGATAATCTTGCCTTTTAGACTCACCCCACTCCGGATTAATACTCGCTAATCTTTTTAGAACTATGTCACTATCTTCTTTCATCAGATGCTGTGAGCTAATCCAATTAAATTTCTTCTGGTCATAGGTAGCGGATTTTTTCTGAACCTTACTGATATCAAAATTCTTAACCAAGCTATCTAAATCAAATATCTCCTCCGCAGTTCCAGGATTCCAGCCTAGTAATGCCAAATAATTTAAGAGGGCATCTGGCTGATAGCCCATGCTTTCATATTCGTTAACCCCAGCAGCTCCATGACGCTTACTGAGTCTTTTCTTGTCTTCACCTAAGATCATAGGTAAGTGGGCAAATGTTGGCACCTCAAATCCAAGAGCATTATAGATAAGTATCTGTTTTGGAGTATTAGATACATGGTCCTCTCCTCGAATGACATGGGTGATTTTCATTGAATTATCATCTATGACATTTGTAAAATTATAAACAGGACTCCCATCAGACCTTGATATGATAAAATCATCAATCTCATTGTTATCAACAGATATATTACCATAAATGAGATCTTTAAAACTTGTTTTACCATTTTTAGGGGTTTTTAGTCGGACTGTAAATGGACTACCCTTTTTAATTTCACTTTTTATTTCACCAAGATCTCTATTTCTCCAAATACCTGGGTAGTGAAATGAGTTAGATTTCTTGCGAATTTCATCCAGCTCCTTTTTTGAAGCAAAGCACATATATGCCTTGTTACTCTTTAGAAGAGCATCTATATACGATTTATAAACAGATGTGTTTGAAGATTGATAAACCAGTTCTTCATCCCATTTAAGTCCAAGCCAGTCAAGCGATTGACAGATTTGATCTGTATACTCCTTTTTTGACCTTTTGAGGTCAGTGTCCTCAATCCTAACCAAAAATTTTCCACCTTGATTTTTAGTAAATAGATAGTTGGACAATGCTGTCCTAGCTCCTCCAAGATGTAACTGCCCAGTTGGGCTGGGTGCGAATCTGACTCTGGGTTTCATATATAATGTCGAACTTATTCTATTTAAAGGCCTGTTAAATTACCTTTTGATTCAAGAGCAAAAAAGCCCCTTATCAGAGGCTTGGGATGTATTAAAATTGTTGAAGAATAAAAAGTTTGAACTTAATGCATCAATTTAAGAATAATTAATTAAGGATTCCATTTTCAGTGATAAATCCATCAATAGGTTTGCATACTACTATTGCACGATCCTCTTGAATATTTAGATCCCATAGCATGCTAAGCATAATATACTCTCCTGTTTTACCATTCTTCCAACGTTGGATATCGCTATATCGCGACTCTGTTATGGTCTTTGATCTTTTTAAGTCTTCTTGAACCCTTCTTACTCGGGCTAGTTCATCAGGATGGATCCACTCTTCCTCATCATAACGACATCCTACTAATTGATCATGTTCGTATCCAAGAATTTCGCTCCACATTCCATCTGCCTCAGTGATAATACCATCGGACACTCGTCCACAAATAAGCAATGAGTCTGCAACAATTTTATCAAGAAGGTTTCCAGATTTAGTTAAAGATTTAGCATAACTTTTAGAATTTTTCAAAGACTCAATTTCCTGCTTGAGCCTTACATTCTCTCTCATTAAATAGTCTATAACAGTCTTTGATTCAGACTCACTTGACATGGACTCACTTTGGAACTGAGGATCCTCTGATTTCTCATTCACAAGGTTCTCTTTTGAGAGCTTGAGCAAATGCTTTGGAGGAATGACACCCTTAGCAATCCATATGCTCAATGCCTGAGGCGAGACACCAAAAAAGTCTGCAACATCTCTCTTTCTTCGAAACTCCTTTCTTGACATGAGTTCGTTAATGATATCTGAAGCTTTTTCCATTTAAAGTATCTTTTTATTTATTTTTGATTAATTTTTTGGTTGTTTTTTTATTTTTACTTAAGTAAAATTAAGTATAACTAAACTATTTATCAAATAAATTTAGAATAAAATAACGTTTAAAATTACGTTGTGCGAGTGGTAAATGTCTAAACCAAAATTGTTCAATAGTTAAAAAATATTGAACCTTATGGGTAAATCATTTTCCAAATAAAAAAATAATCATAAAAGGAAAAAATGCAATGAAAACAGTGAAGTTAATCTTACTACTTTTGCTAACGGACATGGTTGTGGCTCAAGACGGTTCAATCCTCCCTGGGCAAAAAAAGGCAATCATGACAATGGCTCAGTCGAGTGGGTACTCTACTGATCAGTGGAATTCATATCTAATCCAAGAATACGGAAAAGGAATAGATGACCTTTCACGAAATGAAGGCGCTGAGATAATTATGGCGTTTCAGTCAGGTACCATTGCAATGCGTTCTACACCTGTCAAAAGGATAGGGCTTGAAACAGCATCCCTTTTAGAGCCTGGCATGAAAAAGCTATTCCATTTTCAAGATGGAACCATACGAAATGGTGAAATAATATCTATCGAAGATAACCTCGTGGCTCTCAAGACAACTAGCGGAACGTTTAAGATACCATCAGATCAATTTTTGTCAGAGACTGCTGACATCACCAACAAAAGGGGCGAGCTTTTCAAAGGGATTGTTCTGGGTGAGACCATTGAAGAATTTATAATTCGCACATCCTATGGGGATGCAATCATACAAAAACGAGACATTCGGACCATGAAACGCTACCATGGAGGAGTATTGGATAAAAAGTCAGAGGATCGTAGAAAGTTTTATCAAGGCGAGGCTCAACTCATAAATATTTTTATGGATCCAACAGCCTTCCCTCTAATTGGTAACACATTTTACCTAAGTGGTCTATCGCTGGGCTATGGACTTACAGATCGTTTCATGCTTACCACAAAGTTTGGATCAAATTTTAGTGGCGATCTAAATCTTCACCCCCGCATTAGATTTTATCATAGAAAATCAGCAGAAAAAGAGGTTGCAGCAACCTGGGGATTTGGAATACACAGATCTTTTAATATAAACAGTATTATTGCAAAATATTCTCATGCGATAAATCTCCTAGACTCAGATGGTAATATTTTGAAAACCCTTGAGCAAAGCGAATTTGATGCGGAGGATATTGTCAAAAGGAATGCGGACAATACTCTTTATGCAGAATCCTTTCTTGTTTTTTCTTCTAGAAGTGTCAACCCAACAGGTCGAGGTAAAATGGGGTGGTCTGCTGGAGCAAAAGTCACCAACGCATTTGTAAATCGAAGCACATGGTTAAAATCAGAAATCTCTAACGCAGATTCATCATACGATTTAGAATGGAGCCCTGATAATAAATACAAGGTACCATTTAGATGCTGGTTGTCACTAGAATACGATTTAAGAACTAACTTGAAATTTGTTGGCTCTGCGTGGATTGACAATGGATATAAAACAACAAAACTGTCCCAAACTATCAACGATTATCTTGGGAC
>JAYNUL010000054.1:7414-9236 GCA_038281125.1 Fidelibacterota bacterium
TATAAAGCATTTTATAAACCAATCAAAATTGATATTTCAGGAAAAACTTATGACTAAACATTTGATTTACATTTACATTTGTCTATTATCTACCCTCTGCGCCTCTGATATGGTAAAGGTTACACTGAGATCTGGACATACTGGACAAGGAGAATGGATTGGCACG
The DNA here is from genome assembly GCA_038281125.1 of Fidelibacterota bacterium. Lineage (GTDB taxonomy): Bacteria > Fidelibacterota > Marinisomatia > Marinisomatales > UBA1611 > NZWG01. The sequence continues at coordinate 7,581 of JAYNUL010000054.1, forward strand.
TACTCAGGGCATATTCACCTGTTGATTGAAGATAACGTATATCACTACGATTGTAACGAAATTTTATCTGTAGTGGTTGATGACAAGAAAAACATTAAAGAAGCGTTTGTATTTGACTGCAGTGAAAATAGCGTTTCCTCTGACATTCTTTTCCCACCTGAAATTGATCCCATGACCGGAGAATGGACCCAGAATATCCCCGACATACTCAATCCTGATGTTCAAAACCAGACAACGGAGGTAAAAACGGAAAAGATTGAAATTGATAATAGTGTAAACAGCCCTGAAATCACTGAAATGCAAGCTGAAATTGAAGAGTCTACCTTTTGGATCGATAATGAAGAAAAAACACCAAATTCGCCAGTAATCGCTAAAAAAGAAAAAGTAACCGAACAAGATTTTATCATTATAAATGGTGTAAAATATGTTAAAGCATCAACTGCCCAGAATAATTTTCCTCGTTCAAACGAGAGGGGTTATAAAATTTCAGAATACGAGATTCGAGATATGGCAAGAATAGATGCTATTCGAAATCACGATAAGGTCAAATGGGGTATTGCAGGTTTGGGAGGTTGCGGAACGGGAATGATTGGTGCTGGTGCAGGAGCAACAATAGCCGGTTTTCCTGGATTTATATTTGGAGGGCTTGGTGGACTTCTCTTGCCATTCAGTGCTGCAAATAGTTTTAATCCAAAAATTAATTATCCTAAGAAGATTAGGGGACTTGACCAAAAAAAGCTTTATAAAGAAACCTATTTATTACAGGCTCGTTTATTAGCAAATAAGTCAATGAAAAATGGACCAGGTTTTGCTCTGCTTGCTGGAGGTGCTTTTTTGATGCTATTGACCTTCTAATATTAATATCTATAGAAAAACGTATTATTGTGTACCTTATTCTTGTTCATACTTTGATGCTATCCCTCCTCCTTGGAACAAACATTGTACAAGTTAAGCTAACAAATGGACAAGAGGCTCAAGGAGAGTTCATAGGCATATACATGGATCATGTCCACATTCTTAAAGATGAAGAACTGTACTATTATGCTTGTGACAAAATCCTTGCAATATCATCATCTAAAAAAGATTTTAGATACGACTGCAATAAGAACACAGTGACCGTTGACATCCTCTTCCCACCTGAATTAGATCCCATGACAGGAAAGTGGGTTCAAAGACTTCCTAACATATTCAACCTCAATATTATGCAGCCTGAAGTAAATAAAGAAGTTGCTGTAGTTAATGAAGATGCAACAAAAGTGGATCTTGACAAGATTGAATCACGATTTGATGATGAGCTGTTTACTCTTGAACAAAATGATACTTCTGAAGACAATTATATTATTATCAATGGCGTGAAATACATTAGATCAGTGCTTGATGAAGAGACCGAATTTGACAGAGCTCCTGCAGTTCCAATAGAAGATGTAATATATCAAGCAAAACAAACAGCAAAGCAGATGGAAAGACGGTCCTTCAATCAATTCCTGGGTGCAGGGTCGTGCTTGTTTTCTTCCATTGGCGTACCAGTTAGTATTTTATATGTAGAGTTTGCTGGATCTAAGATGGACCCTGGAAACCCTTTCTATTTTGAATTAGATCCCAGTCTAAAGGTTGAATATGAACGATATTATAAGAAGGAGGAAACGCGACTCCGCC
>JAYNUL010000055.1:0-6053 GCA_038281125.1 Fidelibacterota bacterium
GGTCTAATGTTGGAGTAGTACTTTTTTTTGATATTTCTTTCTGCACATTTGAATCAGAAAGGAGATCACTTCTGTCATTGGAGCTAATTAAATCATTAACTGTATCATAATCTAAGGAAAATGATTTTAATATATCACTTGCAATCCCTTCAGATTCCAAGAGTAAAGCCAGCAAAACATGCTCATCATCAGCTGCTACTTCACCGCGAGCCGAAGCCTCACTAAATGCATTTCGCAATATGCGTTCTGCCCTTCTTGTAAGAGGTAAGTGGCCTAAAGTCATTGTGCCACCAGAGGATTTAATCATATCTTCAATCATAGAAATCATGTCATTTGTATCAATATCAAAGACATCAATTATTTTTTTTGCCATTCCAGTTTCTGATTTCAACAGACCGATTAAGAGATGCTCTGACCCTACATAGCTATGACCAAGTCGAATAGCCTCTTCCTTTGATTGTTTAATAATGTATTGAACTCTTTTTGAAAAATTTTCTTTCATAATTATATATTATTCATATAGTGAACCATTCTCTAAAATAAATTGTCTATCCCCAATTGAAGCAATGTCAGGATTATGCGTAGTTAGTATAATTGATTGTCCAAAATCTCTGTTTATTTTAATTAAAAGGTCAACGAGATTTTTAGAGTTTTTTTCATCGAGATTACCCGTTGGCTCATCAGCGAATAAGATTGAAGGTCTATTAATTATAGCTCGAATTAAAGCAACTCTAGACCTTTCACCACCTGACAACTCGCTTGGATAGTGATTCATTCTATCTTTTATGCCTAAAGTTTCAAATAGATCAATTAATTCATTTTCCAAGAATGGTGCACCTTTTATCCATAAGGGAATACTTGCATTTTCTAATGCAGTTAGCTCAGGAAGTAAATGGTGAAACTGAAAAACAAATCCTATTTTTGTATTCCTAAAATTCGCCAAGCTATTTTCATCTAGCTTATTTATATCAATTCCTTCAAATGATATCGTGCCAGAGTCTTGTCTATCAAGAGTTCCCATAATGTTTAATGCTGTGGACTTTCCACAGCCTGATTGACCAGAAATAGTTATAATTTCTTTTTTATTTAATTGTAATGTAAAATTTTTTAATACCTCTAAATTATTAGAACCATAGCTAAATGACTTACAAACATCATTTACATCCAATATTATTTTACCCATTGCAATGCCTCTTTAACATCTTTTTGGGATAATTTCTTCCCACAAATAAACGATGCTATAAAAATGAAACTGTATGATATTAATAGCACAAGAATAATATCATTGAAATATAAAATCATCGGCAACGAATCTAAAAAATATACCTCTGTCGGTAATGGAATGATTGAAAATTGACTTTGAACATTAATTAACATAAATCCTATAAAAAATCCTAAAAATGCACCAATCCCAGCCCTTTTAACTCCAAGCATCATAATGATATGTTGGATTGATTTTTTTGAAGCTCCCATCGATAATAAAATTCCAATCTCTTTTGTTTTTTGTATAGAAATTAAGCTTAGATTAGATATAAGATTAAAAGTGGCCACTACAAATATTAAACTCAATACAATTATAGTTGCGTAACGCTCAATTTTCATAGCATCTACTAAAGATTTATTTTGTTCGTCCCAAGATGTAACAGAAGCCTCTGGCCTTATAATACTATTTATTCTTTTCTTTATTTTTTCAATTGAAAAATTACTATCGACCTTTATATCATATCCGTCTATCTTTTTTTTCCTGCTAAAAAGCATTTTCCCATCCCCTAAAGTTCCAAAAACTATTTGATCATCATAATTAAGAACCTTTGTTGAAAAAACACCACTTACTTTAAAACGCTTTTTATAGGGAGTAGAAAGTCCAATTGTATGATCAATTGGACTTGAGACATACACCTCCTGACCTATTTCAGTACCTAATCTATAAGCTAGATCCTGGCCTAAAATAATCTCTCCAGCTCTGGGAAACTTACCTTTGAGGAAGATTTCATAAAACTCTGGCATTATTTGCTCATCAACAGCTTTCATAGAAACAACTCGGGTTACATCATTAGCATATAAAACTACTTTCCGCTCCATAAAAGGAATGATTTTTTTAACACCATCAATTTTTTCCCATTTTGGATCATATATATTTTGAAATACGCGAATGTCTCCTTCAAAGCCTTTGAGTTTTTGATGAACAATATTTTCAAAACCATTCATCACTGATATCGAAATAATAATTGCAAAGCAACCCACGCCCATGCCTAACATGGAAAGATAACCCAAGTATTTTCCATAAACCTTAGATCGATTATATAATCTTTTTGAAATTACATTTACAAAATTCACTCATACCTCAATGCATTTGCAGTATTTATACTGGCTATTTTTCTAACAGGAAACCAGGAAGCTAATAAGGAAAAGAGCAATGATATAATAAGTGCCCCTATGAATATTTTGTAATCAAATGAGACTGGAATGTGATCCATAAAATAGATATCTGAAGGAATTTTTAGGATTTCATACTGAAGTTGTATAAATATTAACACTGCTGCTAAGCATCCTCCAAAAAGGCCACCACATAAACCAATAAAACTACCTTGTATCATGAAAATATTTTTTAAAGCTGAGTATGGTAAGCCTTGGGTTGTAAGAATTCCTATTTGGTTTGTTTTTTCGATTATTATCATTGCAATAGCTGCAACAAGATTTACCAAGCCAACAACAGCAATTAAACTAAATATCATATATGCAGGCCAACGTTGAATGGATATCCACTCAAAAAGCAGTGCGTGTTTTTCTTTCCAAGTTTCAAAGTAAAATGGATATTCTACTCCATCAGCTGGTATAAACTTTTGGTCAAAAAATATTAGACCTGAAACCTGATCCTCTTGCAAGGATAAAATAGACCTTGAATCATTTAATGAAATATAAACTAACGAATTATCATATTCTTGAAGGCCAGAATAGAAAACGTCGCTGACTATAAATGATTTAATTATTGGAATATTTGATAAACTTTGTTTTGGAGAAATACATTGTAAATAAACTTTGTCACCAACTTTAACATTTAAGGATAATGCAATCCCTTTTCCAATGAGTATATTACCATTTTCAATCACTTTTAATTTTGAAATTGCACTAGGAGGAATATCTAATCCCTCAATGACAACTCCTTCAGATTGGGAGCCAAACCTCATTAGGGCAATTCCACTGGTGTAGGGCATTACAGATTGAGGATTTTTACTAATCAAAGAGTCAATCGTAGGATTTTTTATACTTGCTGTTTTACCAAAAATATGTCCTAGTCTTCCGCTGCCCTCAAACCTCAAAAGTTTATTTGAAACAGTATCATGGAATCCATTAATAATACTTGAGGTAAGCAAAAGGGAACAGACACCTATTCCAAGTCCTCCAATAGCAAGAAGGCTTGCATATGAAGAAAATGTATCTGAACCTCTAAAAAATAAAAAGCGTAAGGCTAGTTTAAGGCTAATATATTTTTTCAAGTTTATTCAGTTCTTAGAGTCGGAAATAGGATTACATCTTTTATCCATCTATTACCTGTTAATAACATAACAAGTCGATCAATTCCTATACCAACGCCCCCTGTAGGAGGCATGCCACATTCCATTGCCTGAATAAAGTTTTCATCAATAGGCTGAGCTTCTTCATCACCGAGATCTTTTAGTTTTACTTGATCCTCCAATCGTTTTCTTTGATCAATTGGATCATTTAGTTCAGAAAAAGAATTTGCGAATTCAGCACCGCCAATAAACAATTCAAAACGTTCAACAATATTTGGATTACCATTGCGGTGTGTTTTTGCCAGAGGAGATATCACCTTTGGATAATCTATGATAAATGTAGGTTCAATAAGCTTTGGTTCAACTAGTGCACTCATCAATCCATCTAACATTTGACCAAGGTTAGAATTTTCTTCTAATTCTATCCCTGTTTCTTTGCAGATCTTGCTGATTTTTTCTTCATCAAACTCATCAAAGTTATGACCTGTTGCCTCACTCAAGACTTCCAAAAATGGTTTACGATGAAATTTTTTTGATAAATCAATATGATTGTCACCCCAAGACAAATTATGCGAGCCTACTTTTTTAGCAACTTGGTGAAATAATTCCTCAACAAGGTTCATACAATCTTCATAGTCTGCGTATGCCCAATAAAATTCAAGCATTGTGAATTCAGGATTATGATTCCTATCCATTCCTTCATTCCGAAAATCCTTAGCCATTTCATACACGCGATCTATACCTCCAATTATCAATCTCTTGAGATATAATTCATCAGCAATACGAAGAAAAAGTTTTTGATTAAGTGCATTATGGTGGGTTGTAAAAGGTCTAGCATTTGCACCACCATATATAGGTTGCAGTATTGGAGTCTCTACCTCTAAAAACCCCTTATTATCAAGGAAATTTCTGATCTCACGAATGATTTTCGTACGTTTTTGAAATGTTTCTCGCACTTGAGGATTAAGGATTAAATCTAAATGACGGTTCCTATATCTTTGTTCTTTATCTGTAAATGAATCAAAGTATTGGCCATCCTTCTCCTTTACAACTGGTAATGGCCTAATACTTTTTGCAAGAATAGTCATTACAGTTGTCTTAATTGAAATTTCACCAGTTTTTGTTTTAAATACTTCTCCTTCAATTCCAATAAAATCCCCAATATCTAATAATTTAAAATTAGAATAGTTAGCGTCTCCAATATCATCCCTTCTAATGAATATTTGTATTTTCCCACTTGAATCCATCACCTGGAAAAAGGAAGCTTTACCCATTTTTCGAATTACCATTATTCTTCCTGCAATTACTACACTCTTTCCTTCATATTCTGAGAAGTTTTCGATGATCTCATGACTTAAATGAGTTGAATTGAATTTTACAGGATAAGGATTAATACCATTATTAATTAGTTGAGCTAATTTTTCAAGGCGGAAATCCATAATCTGCTTTAAACTTTTTTGCTGATCTGACATTTATTGTTCCTTCAGAGTATCTTTTTTTGATTTTAAGGTATTTAGTAGATATGCCCTCATGAATTGATCTAGGCTCCCATCCATAACCGCTTGAGTATTACCACTTTCTAATTTTGTTCTATGGTCTTTTACTAATTGATATGGGTGAAATACATATGATCGAATTTGGCTTCCCCATCCAATATCCATTTTTTGATCTTCTAGTTCTTTATTTTTTTCTTTTTCTTTTTCTAATTCAAATTGAAATAAACGGGCTTTTAAAATTTTCATAGCCTGATTTTTGTTTTTATGCTGCGAGCGTTGATTTTGGCATTGAGCAACAATTCCTGTAGGTAAATGAGTAATTCGAACGGCAGAATCAGTCTTATTTACATGCTGACCACCTGCTCCACTTGCTCTATATGTGTCTATTCTCAAGTCTGTTTGATTAATATCTATTTCGATATCGTCCTCTATTGCGGGATAAACAAAAACTGAGGCAAAAGAGGTATGCCTTCTATTATTAGCATCAAAAGGTGATAGCCTCACCATACGATGTACACCAGCTTCACTTTTCAATAAACCGTATGCATAGTCTCCCTTAATTTCAATTGTAACGTCTTTAATCCCTGCTTCCTCTCCTGGTTGGTAGTCAATTACATCTAATTTGAAATCTTGTTTTTCAGCCCAACGTGAGTACATCCTGTAAAGCATTTGCGCCCAATCTTGACTTTCTGTGCCACCCGCTCCAGGATGAATAGAAACTATAGCATTTTGAATATCCTCTGAATTACCTAGGGTAAGTTTTATTTCTACCTCATCAATGATATTTTGGTAAACATATAACTCACTCTTTATTTCAGCTAATTCAACCTCCCCAGACTCAGCAAACTCAAATAGTACTTCCATATCATTATGCCTCCTTGATAAATCCCTCCAAAGCTGCATTTCTTTTTCAATTATTGAAATATTCTTTAATGTAATTGATGCACTTTGACTATTATCCCAAAATCCCTGAGCAGATGAATGCTTCTTGAGTTCTTCTAACTGCTTAGATTTTTTATCAAGGTCAAAGGTACCCCCTGAT
>JAYNUL010000055.1:6153-7609 GCA_038281125.1 Fidelibacterota bacterium
ACTATTGCATCAGACTCTTCAGTTATCCCAAGAGCAGCTCGGTGCCTTGTGCCCATTTCAGGCAAAATCATTTGGCTCTCAGTCAATGGCAAAATACAGCCAGCTGCTTCAATCAATGTATTTTGTAATATAACCGCACCGTCATGTAGAGGAGATTCTGGGTTAAATATAGATAACAGTAATGGAGTTGAAACCTCAGCTTTTAATTGGACACTAGCTTCTTTATAAGACCTAAGCCCTGTTTCTCTTTGTATTACTATAAGACCACCCCATCTTTTATTACATAATTGAAGCGAAGCATCCACAATGGCCTCCAGAGAACGTGAAGTACCCATTTTAAAAATTCTTTGAAAAAATCTAGTTTGGCCTACATAAATCAAAAGGCGACGAATTTCAGGTTGAAATAAAATAACAAATGCCACAACCCAAACAGTTTGGAACTGGTTAACCAACCAAGACATTGCACTTAAACCAAACGAATTAAACAAGAAAGAAGAAATAAGAAGTATCACTAGTCCAATTAACATTTGCCCAGCTCGGGTTTCTTTAAAATATTGATATACTTTAAAGAAAACCCAAGTAACTAAGGTAATATCAATTAAATCAATTAAACTGAAAGTTAGAAATCCAACTTTGAAAATAGTCATTAGACATTCCTTACTTTATCTATAATCTTTACAACTCTTTTCATACTTTTAACATCATGCACTCTAACAATATTCGCTCCATTCATTACTCCTGCTGAAACAGCAGCTGCAGTACCTTCTACCCTATCTTCTGGAGGAAGATCAAGGGTAATGCCGATAAATGATTTCCTGCTGGGTCCAATCATAATTGGTAATTCTAGTACATTAAATTCATTTAACCTTGATAATAATTCAAAATTATGCTCCACGGTTTTACCAAAACCGATGCCAGGATCCAAGATAATCATGCTACGATTAATTCCCGATTGGATTGCAATTTTTATTTTCATTTTGAAGAAATCTAATATTTCATTAACGATGTCTTTATACTTTGGGTTTAATTGCATATTCTGAGGATTACCTTTCATATGCATAATCACAACAGGTATGTTAAAGCTTTCAACAATACCTATCATATTGTTATCAAATGATAAACCACTAACATCATTTATTATATCTGCACCTGCTTCGACAGCATGTTTAGCAACAGATGCTTTTGTAGTATCAATTGAAATTAATATTGTGGGATTGTCAGTACGTATTTTTTCAATAACAGGAATTACTCTTTTTAATTCTTCTGATTCAGAAACCTGCTCTGCTCCAGGTCGAGTCGACTCCCCTCCAATATCGATTATATCTGCACCTTGCGTTATGAGTTTGGATGCGTGACTTATTGCAACTTCTGGTAAAAAAAATTTACCTCCATCGCTGAATGAATCAGGCGTAACATTGACAATTCCCATAACCAATGTTTCTCTTTTTGGATTTAG
>JAYNUL010000055.1:7709-9181 GCA_038281125.1 Fidelibacterota bacterium
GCTTTTGTTCTTCTATTATTGTTTCTTTTAGTGTATTGACGCCTTGGTTTTTTTTGCAATTTTTGAGGAGATGAACCATTTAATGCTCTTGTTAGTTTTTCACCTTTCAATATCTTTTCCAAATCTTTTGAATCAATAGTCTCGTATTTGAGCAGTTCCTTGGCTATCCTGTGAAGGATGTCAATATCTTTACGTAAGATTTCATCTGCGAACCTTTGGGATTCTCTTACAATTCTAGAAATTTCTTCATCGATCATTCTTGCGGTGACTTCGCTATAATCTCTGCTTGACTGTAATTCTCTTCCAAGAAATACTTCTTCGTTCTTCTTTCCAAATGTCATAGGTCCCAGAAGGTCACTCATACCCCATTCGGTGACCATTTTTCTAGCAATTTGAGTTGCCTGCTCAATATCATTACCAGCACCGGTAGTCATCTGGTTAAAAATTAGCATTTCAGCACTTCTTCCACCCATTAATATGGCTAAGCGACCTTCTACATAGTCACGCGTGTATCCATGTTTTTCATCCATTGGGAGTTGCATAGTCACTCCAAGAGCACGACCTCTGGGAATGATTGTAATTTTATGAACTGGGTCTGCACCTTTTGTTTTGATAGCTACCAAAGCATGACCTGCTTCATGATAAGCGGTTACTTCTTTCTCTTCATCAGTTAATATCATACTTTTTCGCTGTACTCCCATCATGACTTTATCTTTAGCTTCTTCAAAGTCATCCATATCAATAGATCTTTTCTTTTTTCTGGCTGCTAACAAAGCTGCTTCGTTAACAATATTTGCTATATCTGCACCAACCATTCCTGGAGTACCTTTTGCTAATGATTCCAAATCAACTTTTCTGTGGTTGACAATGACTTTTTTTGTATGAACCTTTAGAATTCCAAGTCTGCCTTTGACATCTGGAACATCAACAACAATTTGTCTGTCAAATCTACCGGGTCGTAATAAGGCAGGATCAAGAACATCTGGACGATTAGTTGCTGCAATCACTATTACATTTTGAGAATTATCAAAACCATCCATTTCAACAAGCAGAGCATTTAAGGTCTGCTCTCTCTCATCGTGACCTCCTCCAATTCCTGCACCTCTTTGACGACCAACTGCATCCATTTCATCAATAAAAACAATACACGGTGAACTTTTTTTTGCTTGTTCAAAAAGATCTCTAACTCTTGAAGCACCAACTCCAACAAACATCTCAACAAAATCAGCGCCACTTAAACTATAAAATGGCACAGCTGCTTCGCCGGCTATTGCTCTAGCTAGGAGAGTTTTCCCAGTCCCTGGAGGACCAACCAATAAAGCTCCTTTGGGAACTTTTGCGCCAAGCTTCTGAAATCTTTTTGGACTCTTCAGGAAATCAATAACCTCCTTTAATTCTTCTTTTGCCTCCATACACCCCGCAACATCCTTAAATGTTACCCTAGGTTGATCAGAGGTCCATAAAGCTGCTCT
>JAYNUL010000056.1:0-8933 GCA_038281125.1 Fidelibacterota bacterium
TTGGCTCTAAACATTTCTTTATGCTTCTGGCTATTTTTTTCATCCTTAGTTCTATATTAAGTAAAATTTTAAAAAAGGCTTCTTTTTATAGGACTAAAGGATCTCAAAGGGACATTATTCAGGTATATGCAAATGGCGGAATTGCTTTCTTTTTATCCATAATTTATTTTCTAAATAATGATCCAGTTTACATTTATCTTTTTGCATCAAGCGTTGCAGCAGCAATGTCAGATACGTGGGGTACTGAATTTGGTAAATTATCGAAGCATAAGCCCATATCGATAACTTCATTGAAATCCACAGACCACGGAATCTCTGGTGGAATTACACGAATCGGTACTCTTGGATCCTTACTAGGAAGTTCTATTATTGGATTTTCTACCTGGGTTATGATACCAATCCCAACTCACATAATATATGGTATTATTTTATCTGGTTTCTTATCATCATTGTTTGATTCAATTCTTGGAGATGTTTTTCAAGGAAAGTACAAAAATCAAAGTGGTGAGATTATTGAAGTCAAAGAGAAAGATAGTTTGCTAATCAAAGGATATTCATGGATAAATAATGATTTAGTAAATCTATTAAACACAATTTTTTCTCCTCTCATTTTATATTTTTTTATTTTATTGTACTGATGAAAAAAATAGACAGATATGAAAAAATATTGATGGAATTTGATTCAATCATTTTTGGAAAATTAGAATTATCAGCCCAAGCAAAAATGTCTCTACTATCTGCATTACTCTATAGGGAATTTAGTCACTGGACTTTTTGTGGTTTCTATAGAACAAAAAATCCTGAGTTACTAGAGATAGGACCTTATCAGGGTAACTTACTTCCTTGTACCCACATAAGTATTGGTAGAGGTGTATGTGGGACAAGTCTTAAAGAGAAGAAAACAATAATTGTAAATGATGTCCGTGAATATGATAACTACATTTCATGTGATTCAGAAACACTTTCTGAGATCGTAATCCCAATATTTAGAGATGGTGAGATCATAGCTGTATTAGATATAGACTCACCAATAATAAAAGATTTTGATCAGATCGATAAAACTTATTTGGAAAAACTTTCATCGATGATATAAAAAGCCTTTCGTAAACATAAAGACTTTTTATATCCTAGTCATTACAGAGGATTAGATTACTTTATATACTAATAACCCTACCATAACGATTAGAGAGATGAAAATGAGTGCAACACCCATATTGCCTTTCTTTATCTCCTCCCACTCGTCAATATCAGTTGATAACATATCAAAGACTTTTAATGCAATACCAATACCAAAAGCAAAACCAACTGCGGCGGCAACAGACCAGCCTATTGCCCTTAGGTATTGTGTTAATAGTCCCATTAATGAATTAGGATCTTGAAGCATAATGACTCCTTACAGTATTTCCATGGTTTTCATGATTTCTTGCATAAACTCCGATGAATCTATACGCCCATCTGCCAATGAGATAGCTGTATCAGAATTACAAGTAGCCATGAATGTATTAAATTCTCCTTTTGAGACAGGTACATCTACACTTACTCTGATCATACCTGGCATATACGAATTGGATAATCCCATTTGTTTTTGATGGGCAATGGCTTGCCCTGCAGATGCAAATCCAACAAGCATAAACATTTCAAAGTTATTTCTACCGCTTTTCATATTAATGGAGACTATATCAGTTTCAAGCTCTAACTGGTTGGATTCCATAGAAATTCGGTACGATTTACATACATCTTTTACTTTCTTTTTGAACGCATAATTCGCAGATAGAAAAGAACTGCATAATACTAAGCTTAGAAATAGTATAAATATATTTTTATTAGATCTCATATTAATTTATAAAATGTTATAACGTATTTTACGTACTTGCCCGTCGGAGAATCAAGCGGTAAATACTTCACTTCCATTTTTAAAAACCTGTCTTATTGGAGCAGAGTCGATCAAATAGGAGACATCTTCTATTTTATTAATTTCCCAAATGATTAAATCTGCCTTTTTCCCCTCTTCAATTGAACCAATAGTATCCTCCAGCATCAATGATTTTGCAGATGTATAAGTGCATGCTTTGACTGCATCTAGGATATCCATTTTAAAAAAAAGGCATGCAAGGGAGATAATAAATGGCATTGATTGTATACTGCAACTTCCAGGATTAAAATCTGTTGCGAGTGCAATTTCAACACCGGCTTCTTTAAGCTTGTTATATGGGGCATAATTTGATTGACCCAAAAAAAATGTCGTTCCAGGCAGCAGAGTGGCTATAACATTATTTTCATACAATGATTTAATACCTTCTTCACTGACCATCATAAGATGATCTGCAGAAATTGAATTTATCTCGCCAGCTATCTCTGCTGATTTAGAATTTTGAAATTCATCAGCATGCATTCTTGGAATTAGACCATATTTTTTACCAACATTAAGTATTCTGCGTGATTGTTCTGGATTGAAATAGCCTTTTTCGCAGAAAACATCTATGAAAACAGCAAAACCTTGTTTAGCTACTTCAGGTATCATTTCATCGCAAATAAGATTAACATAACCTTCATGGTTTGTTTCATATTCATCTGGGAAAGCATGCGCTCCCATAAAGGTTGGAATCATATTCATGGGATGTGAATTATTTACTTCATTAATAGCTTTAAGAGATTTTAGCTCTGACTCTATATCTAATCCATAACCACTTTTACATTCAACTGTTGTTGTTCCGAACCTTAAAAAACTATCCATTCTAGATTTAAGTTTTGACACTAAAAGTGAAATATCAGCATTCCTAAGATCAGAAACACTACTTCTGATTCCACCCCCTGAGGCAGCAATATCTTCATAAGTTGATCCATTTATTCTCATACTGAATTCATCTCTTCTTGCGTTTAAAAATACTGGGTGCGTATGTGGATCTACAAATCCTGGAGTTACGAGTTTATGATTGCAATTAATTACATTATCAATTTTTCTTAGATTATTACCAATCTCAAGTATCAAATCATTATCAATAATGATTTCAATATCGTTCAAAGTATCCATTGTTCCTAAAGTTGAATTATAGGTCACTAGACTTCCAATATTTTCAAGTTTAATCAAGTTTATTTAGTTTTTAACATTGGAATATCAACATTCCATTTATTTGCATTTTCAATAGCATCAGAATAACCAGCATCAGCATGCCTAAATATTCCCATACCGGGATCATTAGTTAACACAGCTTTGAGTCTTTTGTCCATTTCTGGTGTGCCATCAGCGACAATAACTTGACCTGCATGCAATGAATATCCCATACCAACACCGCCGCCATGATGAAATGAAACCCAGGATGCTCCACTAGCAACATTTAACATTGCATTTAGTAAAGGCCAGTCTGAAACTGCATCACTACCATCTTTCATTGATTCTGTTTCCCTATTTGGAGATGCAACTGAGCCACAGTCCAAATGGTCTCTTCCAATTACAATAGGAGCAGATAATTCTTTATTACGAACCATCTTATTTAAGACAAGCCCAAATTTTTCTCTTTGCCCATAGCCTAGCCAACAAATTCTAGATGGTAAACCTTGAAACTGAACCTCCCTTTTTGCCATTCTAATCCAATTACACAACGCTTCATCTTCTGGAAAGATTTCTATTAACCTGGCATCTGTCTTATAAATATCTTCTGGATCACCAGATAATGCCACCCATCGAAATGGTCCCTTCCCTTCACAGAATAATGGTCTTATATACTCTGGTACAAAACCAGGAAAATCAAAAGCATTTGATATACCTGCCTCCAAGGCCTGAGACCTAATATTATTGCCATAGTCAAATACAATTGAACCTTTGTCTTTTAGTTTTAACATCCCTTGTACATGTTCACCCATGGAACGTTTTGATTCAAAAATATATTTTTCTTTATCTGTTTGGCGTAAAAGGTTAGCTTCCTCTATTGAGTAATTATTTGGAATATAACCGACCAATTCATCATGTGCAGAAGTTTGATCTGTAACAATATCCGGAACAAAATCAATTTTTACAACCTCAGGAATAATATCAGCAGCGTTTCCTAACAGCCCGATAGAAATAGAATTGTTTTTTTTCATTGATTTTTCAGCAATACTTAATGCTTCGTCAAGTGAATCAGTGTAACAATCTAAGTATTTTGTATCAATCCGCCTTTGAATTCTATTAGGATCTATTTCAATGCAAATAATTACACCTCCGGCCATTTTCACTGCTAAGGGCTGCGCGCCTCCCATACCCCCTAGCCCAGCAGTTAATACTAATTTTCCATTTAGATTACTTTGGTTCCAATGCTTTTTAGCAGCAGATATAAATGTCTCATATGTACCTTGAAGTATGCCTTGAGTACCAATATATATCCAACTTCCAGCAGTCATCTGTCCGTACATCATTAATCCATCTTTTTCTAATTTGTCAAAATGCTCCCAAGTAGCCCATTTAGGAACTAAATTAGAATTTGCGATTAATATCCTAGGAGAATGGATATGAGTTTTAGCTACTCCAACCGGTTTACCAGATTGTATTAAAAGGGTTTCATCTGGTTGTAAACGTTTTAATGTTTCTAATATAGAATCAAAAGATTTCCAATCCCTTGCTGCTTTACCTTTCCCACCATATACTATGAGATCCTCAGGAATTTCAGCAACTTCAGGATGCAAGTTATTTTGAATCATTCTATATGCAGCTTCAATTTGCCAATTTTTGCATGAAAGGTTGTTACCGATCGGTGGATATATGTTACGCTTCATATGTATGTTAATTTATTTCAAGTATCGGATTATTTGGCTTGCATAAGATGGGTTATTTTTAAAAACAGTATATGAAAATATACTTATACCACCAAAATTATTTTTCCCAACTCTGTAAATTTTTTGTCCAGCAGATTTTGAGTTTTGATTATATGCGCCTATACCCATAATTATTTGCTCTGTATATTTTTTCGGTATATTGTCACTAATTATTTGAAGATTATTATCGAATAACTGATTATTCCCAGTATAATTCATTGGGACGGCCCAATCAATATAACCTGCGGTAAGCCAAAGATCCCATTCTTGTCCAAAAGTATTTCGAGCGTTATATATATTGGGTTTTACAGCAGCAGACACTATACAATTAGGTTGATAAGCTTTAATTCTCAAAGATGCTTTCTTTAAAAATTGTGTAATCGCTGATCTTTTAAAATCAGAAAATGATGGCTTTTCTTGAATTTTCAGTTCAGGTAATCCGGGCATACCGCTAGAATAGTTTAAAAAGAACTTTAAACCCGTTGGGTTCATACCCCATCCAAGGTCATGATATCTAATGTAGTCAAAGTGTACTCCATCAAGACGATAATTTTGGAGTAATTCAGTTATAACATTTTGAAGATGTGCTTCAACCTCAGGATGCGTAGGTGCAAGATAAAATCCTTCACCATTTATTTTTCTATCTTTTTTCATTTGTTTTAACATATTGATTACGTTCATCTCATCTGGCTTTTTTGTATCTAACCATGCAGGGTGGTTCAATAAGATATGATCACCTTGTGAAGGTTTCTGTGGTGAAGACCATAAATAGTAAGTATTTAGCCAGGCATGGATTTTTATATTCATTCCTCTGGTTTCCGATATAATGTATTCAAGCGGATCAAAGTTTGAATTAACTAATAGGTGAGAACGTGGAACAAGTTTTGAACTATAATATGCATCCCCTCTTCCTCTGATTTGTACAAATAAATGGTTGTAATTGTTATTTACAGCAAATTTTATAACTTCATCTATATTTTTTTTAGTAGTTACATGATCACGTACTACCCATAATGCCCTAACATTAAAGTTGTCTGCGATAAGGTAATTATCAATTAAAAAAAGAAGGGCAACAAGAGTTGCCCTTCGAAATAAAGTACAGAAATTGTTCAAAAGTCTGTTAGAAATAAAATAAAGTTTATTGTTGTTTTTCACCTTGAGATTCAACTTCGCCTATCATACCAACAAACTCAATTATTGAAATAGGTGCACAATCATTGTCTCTAAAACCGAGTTTTATTATTCGTGTATATCCACCATTACGGTTTGAGAATGTGGGGCCAATATTGTCAAATAACTCTCTTACTATTGATTTATGTCTAATTTTCTTTAGAACTTGTCTTCTAGAATGAAGATCTCCTTTCTTGGCAAAGGTAACTAATGGCTCTATATACATCCTAAGTTCCTTTGCCTTTGCATCCGTAGTTTTAATTCTTTTATGAGTTATTAAAGCAGATGCTAAGTTTGACATAAGTGCTTTTCTATGCGCAGTCTTTCTGCCAAGTTTTCTACCTATTTTATTGTGGCGCATTAGGCTAGCCCTCTTCAGCCATAATTTTATTAACTTCCATACCAAAATGCAATCCCATCGAGTCAAGTTTTTCAACAAGTTCAGTTAATGATTTACGACCAAAGTTTTTATACTTAAGCATTTGATTTTCTTCTTTACTAACCAACTCATGGATATATTTAATTCCAGCAGCCTGTAAACAATTATAACTCCTTACAGATAACTCCATTTCATCAATTGTCTGGTTTAAAAGCTTTCTAAGTGCCATCGTTTCATCAGAAACTCCATCAGATATTTCTAGAACGCTCGGATTAGAAATAGCTTCTATAAATTTAAAATGCTCTCTGAGATATGTTGCTGTATAGGACACAGCATCTTTAGCAGTAATTGATCCATCCGTTGTTACATCAAGTGACAAAATTTCAATAGGATCTTTCGCTCCAGGAACTGGTTGAATATTAAAAGTTACGTTTGTAACTGGGTTAAAAATACTGTCAATCGAAAGTGTTCCAACAGGAAGATTAGGTATATCATTAGCTTCAGATGGAACGTATCCTTTACCAATACCAATACGGAGCTCGATATCCAATTTGCCTTTAGAATTGACTTCAGTTATATATTCTTCAGGGTTTAAAACTTCGAACTGATCACTTGCATTTTGGATATCTTGTGCAGTAAATGACTTTTTACCTTTGATACTTAACGATACCTTGTCAGGTGCGTTATCCATGAGCTTAAATCTCACCTTTTTGAGATTCATAATAATATCTGCTACATCTTCTTTAACACCCTCAATAGTTGAAAATTCATGCTGAACTCCATCTATTTTTACATGAGTTATTGCAGCACCAGGAATGCTAGTCAATAAAACTCGTCGCATAGCATTTCCAATTGTCGTACCATAACCTCTTTCAAGAGGTTGAAGTGAAAATGAACCAATATCACCTGATTTTGATTGTTCTTTAAAATCAACTTTTAATTCAAGTACTTTTTTAGCCATAAAGTTTGTTTCCTATTTAAATTATTTTGAGTAAAGTTCTACAACTAATTGTTCATTGGCTGTGAGCTGCATTTCATCTCTGTCAGGAACAGATTGAAAAGTGCCACGCATTTTAGCCTTATCTAGTCCAAGCCACGTCATATCCATATCACCTTGTATACGACGCATAGATTCAAGTATAATGTCCATTTTCTTGCTTTTCTGCCTAACCTCAATTGTATCTCCTGGTTTTAGACAATAAGAAGGAATATTTACAACTTTATTATTTACGAGAAAATGTTTGTGACTAACCAGCTGTCTTGCAGATGGTCTAGATGGGGCAAATCCAAGTCTATAAACAACATTATCTAATCGAGATTCGAGTAATTGAAGCATATTAGTTCCTGTTTCGCCAGGCATTTTTTCTGCTTTTTCAAAATTCAATCTAAATTGTTTCTCTAATAAACCATACATGAACTTAATTTTTTGCTTTTCTTGTAATTGAACTCCATAGTTGGAGAGCTTTCCTCTTCTAGATTGCCCATGCTGTCCTGGCGAATATGGTTTTCTATTTAATAGCCTATCATATTTTGGATTACCAAATATATTTTCACCAAATTTCCTTACAAGTTTTCCCTTTGCTGTATTCAATTTTGCCATAATCTTAAACCCTCCTGCGCTTTGGTGGCCTACAGCCATTATGAGGGAGTGGAGTTACATCCTTGATGCTAGTTATTTGCATCCCTGCAACAGCTAATGCTCTGATTGCAGATTCTCGTCCAGAGCCTGGACCCTTTACCTCTACATCTACGCTGGACAATCCTACCGAAATTGCAGCTTGCGCAGCTTTTTCAGCAGCTATTGTTGCGGCATATGCTGTACTCTTTCTGCTACCTTTAAAGCCAGACGTGCCTGCCTTTTCCCAAACAATAACATTACCAAATCTGTCTGTAAGAGTTACATGGGTATTGTTGAATGTAGATTTAATATGTGCGACACCATGAGATTCAACACTTTTTTTCTTTTTCTTTTTTAATGTTTTTTCAGCCAAAATATTCTCTCTTTATTTTTTACGCGCCTTTTCCAAGACCAATAGTTCGTTTTTTACCTTTCCTTGTTCTAGCATTGGTCTTTGTTCTTTGACCATTCGCAGGCAGTCCTCTACGATGTCTTAACCCCCTGTAAGCTCCAGCATCTTTTAAACGCTTAATGTTCATTGCTACATCAGAACGCAACTCACCTTCGACTTTTGAATTGAGATTTGATATGGCATTCCTCAATCCTACAATCTGTTCTTCAGTCAAATCTTGAACTCTAGAATCAAAATCTATTTTTGCAGTTTCACACAATTGCTTTGCAGTTGTTAACCCAATACCATGGATATAACATAAAGAGTATGGAACCTTTTTATTACGTGGTATGTCTACACCTACTATTCTTGCCATTTAGATACCTAACCTTGTCGTTGCTTATGTTTTGGGTTCTCACAAATCACAAGAACAACCCCTTTTCTTTTAATTATTTTGCATTTAGCGCAAATTTTCTTTACTGATGGTCTAACTTTCATATTTATTATTTCTGCCTATAAGTAATTCTACCTCTACTGAGATCATAAGGAGATATTTCAAGGGTTACCACATCACCAGGAAGTATTTT
>JAYNUL010000057.1:0-6178 GCA_038281125.1 Fidelibacterota bacterium
TTGAATGGAGAAAAGAAGTCGGTGAAAAAATAAATTTGGATGAAATTTTATTGGAAATTGGTACAGATAAGGTTGACTCTGAAATTCCTTCCTCTGCAGCTGGAACAGTTATAGAAATTTTAGCAGAACCTAACGATGTAAAAGAAGTTGGTCAGGTAATTGCAAGAATTGATACTGGTTCAAGTGGAGGTGAATTACGAAATGAACCTAGTACCGTAAATGAAGTTTCTCTTGAAAAAAAAGTAAAAATATCTGCTCCCCAGCCAAGATTAGATTCTCAAAGTGAAAGTCAAAAAAGTGCTTTGCCAGATAGGAAGGTATTTTATACTCCAGTTGTGATGAAAATCGCTGCAGAAAATGAAGTTCCTTTCAGTGAAATAGAACAAATAGTAGGAACAGGAAGGAGTGGCAGAATAACCAAAAAAGACATTTTGCTATATTTAGAAAAAAAGGATCATGAAGCTCCTGCCATTAAACATCCAGATTTACAAGTAGCAATTCCAGTCACTGGTCGATCAGAAGAAATGCACCATATGAGGAAAATGATATCAAAACATATGATGGAAAGTCTCAATACCTCTGCTCATGTATATGTGATGACAGAGGTGGACATGACTTCCATTGTTGATTTTGTAAAAAAGAAGCAAGATGAGTTTAAAGAAAGAGAAGGTTTTGCCCTAACCTATACCCCATTTATAATTGAATCTGTTATAAAATCATTAAAAGATTATCCCGAAATGAATTCTTCTATTTCTGGATCAAAGGTTGACTATCATAGGGATATAAATATCGGGCTGGCTGTGGCAATTGAAAATGGTTTGATGGTTCCCTCAATTCCAAACTGCGAAGAAAAAAACTTTTTGGGTATCTGTCGATCTGTAAATGATGTTGCAAAAAGGACTAGAGATGGTGGCGTCAATTCTGATGAATTATCGGGTACCACATTTACTATTACTAATTTTGGTGTTTTTGGAGTGTCAATGGGTACCCCAATAATTAACCAGCCAAATGTTGGAATTCTTGGTGTGGGTGCAATAAAGAAACAGCCTGTTGTAATTGAGGATTCTGCTGGAGATTCAATCGCAATCAGAAGCATGATGATTCTTACATTAGGATTTGATCATAGGCTAATCGATGGTGCTGGAGGATCTAAGTTTTTAGAATCAGTTCGGAAATATATTGAATCAATGGAGCTAAGTGATATTTTATAATGGCGATTGATCACGTACTAAAGCTTTATTCTAAAACTATTCAATCCTCCTTTCTACATTACGGTTTTTGGGATAATCCTAGTTTAGTTGATCTTGAATCAATGACACTTCAAGAGGTGAAAAAAGCCCAGACTCGTTATATAGAAAACTTATCATCGTTCATACCTGAGGATGTAAAGTCTATTTTAGATGTCGGATGTGGTATCGGAGGGAATACTGAATATTTAATGAATAGCGGATATGAATTGGAAGCACTTTCACCAGATGATTTTCAGAAAAGTGTCATAAAAGAAAAATTTGCTAGAAAGGTTCCTTTTCATCATTGCAAGTTTGAAAATTTCCGAGTAGAAAAAAAATTTGATCTCATATTGGAAAGCGAGAGCGCTTGCTACATAAAAATCAATGAGGGATTCTCAAAGGCAAGAGAGGCTCTGAGGGATGGTGGATATTTACTTGCATCAGATTATTTTGTTCATTTCAAAGATACTTCAAAAAACCCACACCTTAAATCTTCACATGATTTAAAAGAATATTTAGCTACTGCAAAAGAAAAAGGTTTTGAACTACTTAGAGAATACGATCAAACAGAAAACACGATGCCAACCCTTGATTATGGGAAGTATTTTATCAATAGATTTGTTGAGCCAACTATCGATTACATTTCTTATTCCTCAAAAAAAAGCTTTCCTAAAATGGCACCAATTATTGGTAGTTTTATTAGGTCAAAATATGATTTAAAAAAGAATCAACTTGACTTGCTTGATAGTAATCTTTTCAGGAAGTACCGTAAATATATGATTTTCTTATTTAAAAAAATATGATTCAAGAAATAGCAGAAAAAAGTGTTAAACCCAAAATACGTCTCAAGGTTACTGAGGATTATAAATTTGTTAATGATGTTGTTCAGAAGAATAAATTAAATACAGTTTGTGAAGAGGCAAGATGTCCTAATATTTACGAATGTTGGGATAGGCGTACTGCAACTATAATGATTTTAGGAGATGTATGTACCAGAGCATGCGGATTTTGTTCTGTTAAGACAGGGAAGCCTGTATGGGATGATCGATTAGAGCCCTACAGATCAGCAATGGCAGTAAAAAAAATGGATCTAAAGCATGTTGTAATAACTTCTGTAGACAGAGATGATTTAAAAAATGATTTTGGTGCATCAATTTGGGCTGAAACTATTCAGCAAATACATTATCATGTACCAGGTTGTAACGTTGAGGTATTGACTCCTGATTTTAAAGGGTTTAAACCATCTCTATTGAAGGTCTTTAATGCCGAGCCAGATATTTTTAGCCATAATGTAGAATGTGTTG
Source organism: Fidelibacterota bacterium (assembly GCA_038281125.1). GTDB lineage: Bacteria > Fidelibacterota > Marinisomatia > Marinisomatales > UBA1611 > NZWG01. Next base: position 2,534 of record JAYNUL010000057.1, read on the forward strand.
AAAGGATAAGTAAGCAAGTTAGAACACAAGCTAATTGGAAAAGAAGTTTAGATGTTTTGGGATTTTCTGTTAAAAATAACTTGAGAACCAAAACTGGAATGATGGTAGGTTTGGGAGAGCGATTTGATGAGGTAGTTGATACCATGCGCCAAGTTTCAGATCTTGGAGTGAAACTATTTACTATTGGTCAATACCTTCAGCCTACTAAAGCTCATCTTCCAGTTGATCGCTATGTTGGAGAGCAAGAGTTCGATGATTACAAAAATATTGGCATTGAAATGGGTTTTGAACTTGTGAAATCAGGTTCTCTGGTTAGGAGTTCATATCATGCAGATGAGGGAATATAACTGGTTCATATCATTTATTTGACCATTAAAAGTTAGTATGCCATTATAGCATACTATAGGATTAAACAAGGACTAATCATCATATTAAACAATTTGGCATAATCCTTGTAATATAGTAGAATATTTAATATTGTCTAAAGGACGATTATGACTGAAAAATTATCCGAAAAAGAAATTGAAAACTTTGATGTAGAGCAGACTGAGCATTATCCAGTTATGCCACTGCGAAATACTGTTTTATTCCCACAGCAGGTTATTCCGATATATATTGGCAGAGATAGAAGTCTTAAACTTATAAATGATCTCGGTACTGATAAACGATATATTGTAGTTATTGCTCAGGAGGATGGTTCTATAGAAGATCCAAGTCCAAATGACTTGTATTCATATGGAACCCTTGCCCAGGTTTTGAAAGTATTTGATATGCCAGATAATAGTAAGTCGGCAATAGTGCAAGGAATTTCTAGAGTCAAAATTTTAGATTACACATCGGAGGAGCCTTATTTCACCGCTGCGGTAGAATCGATGATAGATGAGCCTATTAAAGATCATCTAGAAATAGATGGGCTAACTAAAAACTTAAGACAGTCCTTTGAAGATTTAATGAAGGTTGCTCCCAATCTCACAGAAGAGCACTCAGGGATGCTAAAAAATATTCAAAAACCTAATAGGCTTACTGATCGTGCTATCTCGGTTATAACAATATCAAATCAAGAAAAACAAGATATCCTCGAAGAATTAAATATAAAAAGAAGAATTGAAAAGGCTTTAAATATTATTTCTCGTGAAATACAGCGCATAAAATTAGGTGATGAAATCCAGTCTGAGGTTCATGATGAAATAACAAAAACTCAGCGAGAATATTATTTAAGAGAACAAATGAAGGCAATAAAGAAGGAGCTTGGGGAAGATGAAGGAACAGTAGAGCTCAATGAGCTTGAAGATAAAATCAAGGCTGCACAGATGCCAAAAGAGTCTGAAAAAATTGCGCTGAAAGAGCTCGACAGGTTGTCAAGAATACCAACTCAATCCCCAGAGTACAATGTTTCCAGGACCTATATTGAATGGCTGACTGATCTTCCATGGAGTGTAAGCTCTGAAGATCGCATCGACCTCAAAGAAGCAAAAAAAATCCTCGATGAAGATCATTATGGTTTAGACAAAGTCAAAGAGAGAATTATTGAATACCTAGCAGTTCGAAATCTCAAGCAGAAAAAAGATCCAAATGGTACTGTTCGTGGTCCTATTTTATGTTTCGGTGGACCACCTGGTGTAGGTAAAACTTCTCTTGGAAAATCAATTGCGCGCGCAATGGGTAGAGAGTTTGTTCGTTTGTCTTTAGGAGGTGTCAGGGATGAAGCAGAAATAAGAGGGCATAGGCGTACTTACATAGGCGCACTGCCAGGGCGTGTAATTCAAAGTATAAAAAAAGCTGGAAAAAATAATCCAATTTTCATGTTAGATGAGATTGACAAGCTTGGTTCAGATTTTCGAGGTGATCCATCATCTGCTCTTTTAGAGGTATTGGATCCTGAACAAAATCATTCCTTTAGTGATCATTATCTAGAAGTTGATTTTGATCTTAGTAATGTAATGTTTATTGCGACAGCAAATTATCAGGATGCAATTCCTCCTGCTTTACGAGATAGAATGGAGATCTTAGATTTCTCTGGTTATATTGAGGATGAAAAAATACAGATAGCTAAAAGGCATATTTTACCAAAGCAAATTGAAGAAAATGGCCTTACAAAAAAAGAGGTCTCGTTTGATATGCCGTCGCTCAAAGAATTAGTGCGTTCATATACAAGAGAGGCAGGTGTTAGAAATCTTGAGAGGGAAGTTGCAAATGTATTACGAAAAGTTGCTCGTGATCTCGTTGAATCAAAAAGTAAAAGCATTAAGGTTACAAAGAAGAAAGTTGGTGATTATTTGGGCGCTCCAAGATTTCACTCTGAATTAGCAGAAAGGTCAACAAAGCCTGGAGTTGTTACTGGACTTGCTTGGACAGCTGCTGGAGGAGATATCCTATTTGTAGAATCTACAAAAATGATGGGTAAAGGAAAATTGACTCTAACTGGACAATTAGGTGATGTAATGAAGGAATCCGCAACTGCCGCATTAACTTTTGTACGAGCTAATGCAGATGATCTGGGCATAGAATCTGATTTTAATGACAAATCAGATATCCATGTCCATGTTCCAGCCGGAGCAATTCCAAAGGACGGACCGTCAGCTGGGGTTAGTATGGTGACCTCACTGGTTTCGCTTCTTACAGGAGTTTCGGTTAAAGAAAAAGTTGCGATGACTGGAGAAATTACCTTAAGAGGGAATGTATTGCCCATAGGTGGAGTAAAAGAAAAAGTGACAGCTGCGCATAGGTCTGGAATCAAAGAAGTAATATTACCCGATCATAATAGAAAAGATCTTGAGGACGTTCCTACAAATGTTGCAAAAGATATGATATTCCATTTTGCGAAGGAGATTAAAGACGTTTTAAAGGTTGCAATTCCTAATATTAATTCTGTTGCAAAAAAATCTAATAATTCGTCCAAGAAATAATTAATATTCCCGACCCGTTATATGGGCGATTAGCTCAGTTGGTTAGAGCACTGCGTTTACACCGCAGGTGTCGGGAGTTCGAATCTCTCATCGCCCACTGAACTTTTTAGAAAAAATAATTATTTAAAGGAAAAACAGACAATGCCGGAAAAAAAAGAAGGAACCGTAAAATGGTTCAATAATTCAAAAGGCTATGGCTTTATTCAGGTAGAAGGAGAGAAAGATTATTTCGTTCACATGAATGAAATCCTCATGGAGGGCTTTAAAACTCTTGCAGAAGACCAGAAAGTTGAATTTGAAGTAGGCGAAGGTCCTAAAGGACCTGTTGCTAAACAGGTTAATCCACTTTAACCTTGGTTCCAAAAAATAAAAAAACCACTTCTTAGGGAGTGGTTTTTTTATTTTGTCGTATAGTATAACTTTCTTTTTTGTGGCACAGAGAATTTTATATCTCAAATGTCACTAAACATAAATTGGGTTTCTAATTTAAGATGCGGATGAAGAACTTAAAAAATAAATTGGCTTTTTCGTTGGCAGGGATTTCCCTGTCTTTTGGCCAGATAGAGTTTGATGTTAACTGGACTCCATATGTTACATACTACCTAAGCATGGTTGACATAAATACTGGTGAGTCTAGTATGCCAATCTTCATGGCGGAGTTAAGCCGAGAAGAGGGTGCTCCAGGACAAGTAGATGTTGACATTGAATTTGAAATCATTATTGATTCTGATGCTTTAGA
>JAYNUL010000057.1:6278-8791 GCA_038281125.1 Fidelibacterota bacterium
TACAGCTGATATCCCCAGGTGGTATTTTAGCTGATACAACAATTAATGAGGTATATACATCTTACCCCGTTTTCCAATGGGAATCCGACCCCTGTAACTACGTAGATCCAAGTTCTGGTGAAAGTGGCTGTGAATATTTTGTGAGAGTTGCGGAATTTCGATCAGATGAGCATTCATCAGTTGATCAAGCCATTGAGTCGGTTACTAGATTACCTCTTGATCAATCGCTGGGTTTTCAACGAATTGGTTATGGATTTACTACTTTCCAATATCCCACTGATGGAGGTGACCTTGAACCTGGAAAGGTCTATGTTTGGCAAATTAGAAAAGACCTTGTTACCACATCTGGCACTGAAGAAATACTTAGTGACATTATGGCATTTAAGGTAAAGGATTTCACCTCTACTGATGATGAAAATAGTGGAGGTGAAGATACTTCACCAGAGCTGATGCTACTACGGACAATCATAGGAGATGATCTTGCAAATAGAATGTTTGGCATGGGCGGGCAGGTATCAGGAATGACTCCAAATGGAAATATCACCCTAAATGGAGAAAATATTGATATGTCAGTGGTCCAATCATTAGTCTCAACCGGTATTCCCTTTGAGGATGAGGATGGGAACGAAACGTATCGTCCTATGGAAGTGATTAGTGTAGAGGTAATTGAATGATTCGTTACCTGATTAATATTTTTCTGATAAGTTCGATTCTTTTTCCCTCTTCAAAGGTTGCCATTGCTATCAAAACAAAAGGTGACGTTTCCGTAATATATGAGGGTTTGAATTCAGAGCAGGTATTAAAACCTGGATCACCACTTAGTAACCAAGATAAGATTAAAACTGGAAAAAATGGATACATTGCACTCATGTATCTTGATGATAAAACAGTTGTAAAGATGCTAGACAACTCTGATCTAACTATCATGGGTGATCGATCTGGAAATAAGATTAACAAATCTCTTGATATCAAGTATGGAAGAGTTGCTGCAAATGTTAAACCACAAAAAGGTAAAGAATTTAGAATTTCTACTCCAACTTCCGTTGCATCAGTAAAAGGCACAGAATTTGCTATTCAATCAGATCCTTCCTCTGGTGATTCCTTTACATTGATTGAGGGATTAATAGAGGTAACTAATTCAGTCACTGGTGAATCAACGCAAGTTCAAGAAGGTGAGACAGCTATATCCACTCCAGATGGCTCTCTAGATGTTGCAGAGACTACTAGCGATGATTTAGAGGGGTTTGAAGAAGCGAGTATGGAATCACCAACTCAAGAGCTTCGTTTTGAGGTTGAAGATGAAAACGGAAACATCAAAGAAATTTTAATAAAGTTTAATTAGAAAATTTATTAGTCGACCAATGAGAGCAGTATTTATAATTATTTTTACAATGGTTAATTTGATTAAAGCGCAGTCGGAGGTTCTTATCATGAGCCCTGAAAATGAGTCAGTGGTTAACAATGAAAGTGTCTTGATTGCTGCATCATTATTGGGAGTACAAAACATCAATTCTGGTTCTGTAAGATTGCTTTTGGATGGGATGGATGTGACTAATCAGGCATACGTAGACTCAGATATGATAAGCTGTCTGTTAAATGATGTAGAGCCCGGTGATCATGAAATAAATCTTTTTGTAAATGGATCTCCTACTAAATGGGTTTTTACTGCAACAGCCAAAGAATCTAACCTAAAATATTCTGGGAAAATTAGATCAAGCAGTAGTATGGATCAGATTGATGACCAAACTCTCAATATAAATAAAATGACCTTAGATTTTAAAGGTTCTGCATATGATTGGCTCAACGTGAGAACAAATCTTAAATTAACTAGCCAAGAAAATAGCCTTTACCAGCCTAGGAACATTTATGGTCTTCAGCTGGGTTTAAAAGATATTCTAACATTAAGGCTAGGCGACTCCAATCCTAGAGTCTCACATCTCACAATGAATGGGAAAAGAATCAGGGGAATGGATTTAGATTTTACCCTTGGATGGTTCAACTTTCGCTTTTTAAATGGTGAAATAAATCGTGCGGTACAGGGTGACTTAGCAAATGCATATTCATTTGATATTGATACAGATGATCTTGGAAAAAAGTACCTTTCATTAGATAGATCTGGATATACATTTACTCAGAATGTGTCTTCAGTTAGGTTGTCATTTGGTAAAGGAGATATTTTTCAATGGGGCTTCAATTATATGAAAGCCAGAGACGATACTTCAAGCGTAGATCCAGAGCTGATGAATGCGCAAATATTTTATGAATCTGACCAAATCGGTTCAGTTGCGGGCTTAGACTCGGGTACAGTATATACAATTAGTGAACTAGGCACCAATGCGAGGGTATTAGATGGTAGTGAATGGTCTGGAAGTGGACCAAAGGATAATCTAGTAGTTAGCAGTGATATTGGAATGAATTTATTTAATAAGAGGATTCGGCTGGATGGCGAAGTTGCATTTAGCATGACCAACAATAATATTTGGGGAGGTCCGCTTTCGCTTGCAGAATTAGAT
>JAYNUL010000058.1:0-3797 GCA_038281125.1 Fidelibacterota bacterium
AAAGAGTTTTCTAATAACCCAAAGTAAAATACGAGACTTGAGAGTAATTTGTAATGCCACTAAAGTGATAAGCATTGATAATGCATAAAAGTAACCTCTTAGTCCTTTCCTGAAGGTTGAAACCTCAGTATATGCAAAATCTTTTCCATAACGATGATCCAATAGTGCATTGGTACGCCTAACTACTTTCGAATTGAAACCAGACATAACAAAAGGACTTAGCCATCTATTTATGCTCTTGTCCCATTTAACACTCTTCAGACTTGGTTGACGTGTTTTATATTCCAAATACTCTCTTGGATTTAGTGCGAAAGGACCTCTGAATATTTTTTGTTCTTTAGGATCACCGGGTTTATGTTGTGAGATGTTGATCATACTTGCAACGGTACCTCCGCTCAACCCACCCTTAATTGATTTGACATAGAGGTTGACCTTATTACAAGGTTTTTGATTTCTTTTTATGGAAGTTTGTTGGAGCAATAAAACACCAATATCTGAAGGTATTGAATCAAAGCCGCAGCTATGAATGATTTTGCAACTATTCTCTTTAGCCTTTGAATGAAATAAATCAATTGATTGCCTTATAAATGGAACCTCACCTGTCAGGTCACAGTAGTGCGTTGAATTTTTAACGCAGGATTCAACAAGCTGAATGCCAAATTTCATGTATGGCCCCACGGTAGTAATTACTAGACGGCAAGATGATGTCATAGTATCTAATGATTCTGGATCCAGACTGTCAACTTGGATAGTTGGGATATCCGGTGAAAGAGAATCTAGTTTTTTGAGCGAATCTTTTAATTTTTCAAGCTTGCTTAAACTTCTTCCTGCTATTGCCCAAGTAAAGTACTGATTACGCACACCATAATTTTTAATGAGATACTCAACAACCAATTTCCCTGTAAAACCAGTGGCTCCCATTACAACTAAATCATGTTTTATGTCTTTCATCAATTATTCCAAATGCTAACTTGAAATGTAACTAGCATCATACAAACAAAAAACCTTATCAATGTGTACAATTATTATAATTATTAATTTCTAATGAGGGAAATAAGCAGAAATAAAGGAAAACCTAAATGAAACTATTTTTAGTACATACTGGATACTATGATAATAACATATCAAACGGATTTTATGAATCGCATACTAATTATTTTGTTGTTGCTGAAGATATTAAAGAAGCTAAAACAAAAATTAAAGGTATCGAAGAGTTCAAACATAAAAAAATGCATATTGATGGCATTCTAGAGATTCAAAATATTGGGGACTACTCTATTAAACTAGAACATTTACCAAAAAAACTAGAACAAGTAAATAATCAATATTCATACGATGATATTAAAAAGATATAAAACCAGCCTGTAAATTTTCACCTTCTTAGATTCATTTTTTCCAATTATAAAAAAGTAAGCTTTAGAAACTTCCTCCAATTCTTTTTGCTTCATAAAGACGAATGATTAAATCAATTATATACACTTTAACCTATATTATTTTTTTCATTGTAGTTGCAATAGTATTGTTCATAAATCTAGCCCCACAGTTTGGATCAAATCCTTCATCAGAGCAAAAAGTATTTTATGATTCATTTCCAAATTATTCGAAAGGTGGGTTTGAGAATTTTGAAGCAACACCGATGATGACAGGAGAAATTTCTACATGGGAATTCTTCAAAGAGGACAGCTCAAGAAAGCCAACAAGTGCCATTCTACCAAAATCAATAAACTTTGATAGTTTCGCTAAAACTAATAGTGACTACAGGCTGGCCTGGCTAGGACATTCTGCATTTCTAATAAATGTAATGGGAAAGATTATTTTATTAGACCCTATGCTTGGAAGCCATGCGGCACCCATTCCGCTTCCAAATTTGAAAAGATTTAACGAAGTCCTACCAATTAAGCTGGACTCTGTTCATAGAATTGACTTTGTGGTTATTTCCCATGACCATTACGACCATTTAGACTATTCAACAATTAAATTATTAAAGGATAAGGTCAGTAAGTTCCTAGCTCCTCATGGAATTGGAAATCACCTTAAAAAATGGGGAGTAAAGAGTAATCAAATTGTTGAACTTAATTGGAATGAATCCTTTAGTGCTGAAAACATTGAGTTCCACTGTCTTCCTTCAAGGCACTTTTCTGGAAGAGGGCCTCTTAACCGAAATAGCACTCTATGGAGCTCATGGGCAATTAAATCCCCTCCCATAAAAATTTATTTTAGTGGAGACAGTGGCTATGGAAAACATTTGAAACAGATTGGTGATGAACATGGACCTTTCGATATTTCTCTTATTGATTGTGGTCAATACAATAGTGCATGGAAGCATTCACACATGTTCCCATCTGAAGCAGTTTTAGCCGCACAGGATTTAAACACAAAATTTTTTCTCCCAATTCACTGGGGAGTATTTACCTTGGCGATGCACTCGTGGGATGAGCCGGCAAAGGAATCAGTAAAGTACGCGGAAAAGGCTGGCCTTAGATATTATATACCTGAAATAGGCGAGATCATTTCTGAAGAAAGTTTCAATCTTCCGATCAACCACTGGTGGGAAAGATATTGACTTTTATTTTACAATGAACAATGGATTTCGGACTATCCTCTTTATATAAACAAAAAAATTAGTACTAAGCTTAACAATCCAACCAAAAATGAAATTACAAATCCAAAGTAAAAGACATTAATTCCGATTGATTTAAATGATTTCATATCCGTGGACAATCCTATTGCTGACATTGCCACTACCAAAGAGAATTTGGAAAGGGATACAACATGATTTATCAAACTCTCCCAGTCTGACGAATTTGCAATCCCAAATGCTAATCCTGTTTTATTTATCCCTATATCACCTAAGGTTCTGAGAATACCAAATCCAATAAAACCTAGTATGAAAAATGGGAAAATAGATTTTATTTGTAAAAAGATTGAGCCTCTATTTGATTGGCTATTGTTTTGATATGCCATATAGGGGATGACAAAAATCATTGCCGTATTTCTAACAAGCTTTGTCAGCGTTGATACTTCCAACACCTCTGCTTGAGAATATTGTTGAGAATGCATCATTCCAGCACCTACAACTTGAGCTGTTTCATGTATTGAAGCACCTAAGAAAATTCCTGCAGAGATTGAGTCTTTGGCGAATAAAAAATTTGCAATAATTGGGTAAAACAGCATGGCAACAATGCCAAAGAGAGTAATATTTGCCACAGCAAAGACAACCTCATTTTTTTTTGCGGAAATGGTAGGAGCATAGGCAACAATTGCACTAGCACCACATATGCTTGTTCCTACGGCAATTAATGATGAAACTCTAGAGTTTAATCCAAATCGGTCTGAAATTACTTTTGCAACTATAATGGTGATGATTATACATGGAACAACTACCGTTAAACTTTTAAATCCATAATTAATTATTTCCAGAAGACCAAGTCGAATCCCCATTAAGATAATACCAAACCGTAAAACTTGCTTCATGCAGAATTGCAAACCTGATAGAGATCTTGATTGGATATCAAATTGGTTACCTAGTAGAATACCTAATAATAATGCGACAAGGATTGGTGAAATTGGGCTATTCTCTAAGCCAAAAAATATCGCGCCAAAGTAAAGACTTAAGTATTGACTGATTACTGCTAGCAGTAAAGAAAAGATCAAACCATAGAAAAAGCTATTTATATTAATATTCAAATTTTAATCCTAAATCATCGTGTTACTTAAAACATTAACTTTACATTAATTTAATTAAATAATATGTGACCAGTTATTTATTGTATGATATAATTAATAATTAAAATTTG
>JAYNUL010000058.1:3897-8736 GCA_038281125.1 Fidelibacterota bacterium
CATGAAGGTGAAAAATGTTGGGCTCGGGTACAAACTGGGGAACTCAAAATATGTAATTATGTAGAGATAGACCGAGATCCACTTAGTTTAGAAAAAATTCAAGAGTTTGAATGCCCTCCAGGATTTCTTGATGGACCAGCAGACATACACTCAGTTGAAAATTTATCAGATAGCTTTGCAACTAGTTTACACATATATGCAAAACCCTATGAGGAATGTGAACTTTTTGATACAGAAAGAGGTACTATTACAAAAGCAAAAATGGATTATCACAGCATAGACAGTGTACTATGTAACAATTAAATCTAAAGGTCTAACTTATCAATACGTCTCTGATGTCTTCCGCCGCCAAAAGGCTCATTAAACCATACATCTAAAACACTACGAATCTCACCCTCGCTCATAAATCTAGCTCCAATCGAGAGTATATTTGCATTGTTATGTTCACGCGACAGTTTTATAATATCGATAGGTCCATTGTAAAAAACAGCAGCTCGTACTCCTTTTACTCTATTAGCAGCCATTGCCTCGCCCTGGCCTGAACCACCAAGTATGATTCCGCGGCTTAATGGATCAGAAGCGACTGCACGTGCACAGGGAAAAATAAAATCAGGATAGTCATCAAGAGCATCATATTCATAAGCTCCGTGATCTACAACCTCGTTTCCTTTTTTAATAAGGTAATCTTTTATAGAATTTTTTAATTCCAGTCCAGCATGGTCAGTAGCTAAATGGATCTTCATAGTAAAGAATTCAGATGTAATCTTATTTCTTGCTCAACTTTTTCTGGTGTAAAACCAAATTTTTCTGCTAGGTGATTTCCAGGTGCTGATGCGCCATAATGATCAATTCCAATGGAAAGACCATTTGGCCCTGAATATTTTTCCCAGCCACTAGTAATGCCTGCCTCTATTGTAATCTTTAAACAGCGACGTTCGGGAATGATAGATTTCTTATATTCTTCGGACTGTCTTTCGAAAATCTCTACACAGGGCATGCTGATAACCCGAACATTTTTATCATTGAAAAGATCAGCGGTTTCCAAAGCAAGAGACACCTCTGAGCCTGTAGCTATAAAAACTAGATCTGGTTGGCCAGAACAATCTCTTATAATGTAGCCACCTTTCCGCACGCCTGGCTCAATTTTTTCATAACTTTCTTCAAAAATTGGCACCCCTTGTCTGGTTAATAGTAGTGCACTGGGAGTATCCTTTTCTTCTAGGGAAATTCGAAAGCAAATAGCTGTTTCTTTTGCATCTGCAGGTCTAAAAACATTAAAACCAGGGATGGTTCTAAGTGCCATAGCATGTTCAATAGGTTGGTGAGTTGGACCATCCTCTCCAACATAAAACGAATCATGGGTAAATTCGTGTAAGACCCTTATGTTTTGAATAGCGCCTAGTCTTAATGCCGGCCTTTCATAATCTGAAAAAACTAGAAAAGTACCACCAAATGGTATGACTCCTCCATGAAGTGCCATTCCATTCATCATCGAAGCCATTGGAAACTCTCTTACACCATATGGAATATTACGCCCCGATTGGTTATTCAAACTAAAATCAGCGTAAACTTTTGCAAAGTTCCCCGTATAGTTTGAAGGCTCTAGATCAGCTGATCCACCGATCAAGTTCGGTATTGAAGTAGCATATTCATCTAAAGTGGCTCCAAAAGCCTTTCTTGTTGCTAGAGATTGACCAGATTGAAATTCTGGATAATTTGTATCAGGCAGATGATTATCCATTACCATAGATATTAAATGTCCTAATTTTTCAGAAGAACGAAAATCATCACATCTCTTTTCCCACTTTTTCGACTTTTCTGAGAGTGCCTTAAACCTTGATTGAAAATGAGTTTTGACATCAGGGGGAAAATAAAACGCATCACCAGGGAGACCAAGCTTAAGCTTCGTTGCGCTAATTTCATCTTCAGGCAGAGGCGCACCGTGCGTATTGTGGTCCCCTTCCATATTAGCAGTGCCTTTTGCCATGATTGTATTACCAATAATAATGCTTGGCTTTTGACTATCTTTTGCTTGTAAGATGGCATTATTAAGTTGGTCATGATCGTGACCATCGATCTCTTGAACATCCCACTGAAATCCCTTGAAAACCTCTGCGTAATCTGTGGAATCAGATCTATCTGTATTTCCAGATATTTGAGCAGAATTGGCATCATAGAAAACAATCAACTTTGAAAGCCCAAGGTGCCCCGCTAAAGAAGCCGATCCAAGAGCAACCGGTTCTTGAAGATCACCATCACTAGCAAGAACATAAGTATAATGGTCTATCAGTTTATCTGTATTATTCTCGTTGGTGGTAAATAGATTGCGGAGATAAGCCTCTGCGTGCGCCATACCAGCCCCCATTGCAAATCCCTGTCCAAGAGGTCCAGTTGTACACTCTACTCCAGGAATTTCAACCTCAGGATGGCCTGGGGTGCGGCTACCAAATTGACGAAAATTCTTTATATCATCCATCTCTAACCAGCCAATGAACAGTAATAGTGAATACTGTAGCATGGACATGTGTCCTCCAGAAAGAATAAACCTGTCTCTATTAAACCAGTTGGGATTATTGGGATCAAAATTCAAATGATCTTGGTACAGTACGTATGCAAAATCGGCGCAGGACATTGGCCCTCCTGGATGCCCGCTATTTGCTTGTCGGGTTGCATCCATAACTAGCCCTTTTATTACAGAAATTGAAAATTGATTTTTTTCTATTTCTAACCAATTATTAAAGTTTCCCAAATCTTTATATGTTTTCATTTTACTTATGATAGTTTTAAGTGAATATTATTTAGTTTGACACCTGATAAAATTTTTTTATTGTTTCAACAGGATGCTCTGATCTAAATACTTCTGAACCTGCAACTAGAATATCTGCACCAGCCATAAGAACTTCTTTTGCATTGTGTAGCTTAATTCCGCCATCAACCTCAATTTGGACACGGTCAAGGCAATTATCAGAAAGGAATGATTTTATTGAAGCAATACGCTCATTTGAGCCTGGCAAATAACCCTGACCTCCAAAACCAGGTTCTACACTCATGACAAGCACAACATCAATCTTATCAAGTAATGGGTATATATCACTAAGGGGAGTTTTTGGTTTCAATGATATACCAACCTTACATCCACATGACTTAATTAGATTAATAAGTTCATCAGGATCATTGGTTGCCTCTATGTGAAAGGTAATGTTATCAGCTCCAGCTCTTGCAAATGGTTCTACTAAGTCTTCAGGATTAATTACCATCATATGAACATCAAGGAATTTTTTTGTTTTTGGTCTAAGCGATTTTACAACAGGTGGTCCTATTGTAAGGTTCGGTACAAATTGATTATCCATAACATCTACATGAATCCAATGAGCACCACCTTCCTCGCAGATTTTTAGTGCGGAACCTAAGTCTGAAAAATCTGCTGAGAGTATTGAAGGGGCTAATTTGAATTCATCGGTCATATTTTGCATTCGAAATTATGTAAATAAAGCTTAATGTCATCTAGTATTAATTCTACAAATGTACCTATCCTGATTCTATGGGACTCAAATCCTTCATTATACTGTCATACAATTGATCTCTTGATAGCTTTTTTGATAGGTATCCATCAATTAACTTGAGTTGAGTTTCACCTCTCATGTATACTTTTGAATATGGTAAATCATGGAATGAGACCATTGAATACCTCGGAATAAAACGATTACTAAATTTCTTTTCCAACTCAAACTCTATCTCTCTTCTTTTCTTAAAAATGGGATCGTTCACAGAGTCCCTCATTTCAATATAATTTTCAAGTGCCATATTTGCAATCGCGTGCCCGTTAGGAACATGTATATTGGAAAATTCTGAAAACACATCATTCCAGGAACCATTATATCTTTTTATTAGAGAATCAATTACGGTACAATCTTGAAAGGATGCATTCATACCCTGACCAAAGAATGGGACAATGGCATGTGCAGCGTCACCAAAAATAAGAGCTTTATCAGCAAAGTGAAACCTATCGCAATAGACTGTTGCAAGTTTACCAATTGGATTAGAATTGTATTCTTCAATAAGATCTGGTATTAAATCAACTGTATCTGGAAAATATGAATCGAAGAATATTTTTATATCCTCATGAGATTTTAAGCTTGAGAAACTGACTTTACCATCTAATGGAAAAAATAAAGTACATGTAAAACTTTTATCCATATTTGGTAAAGCTATAAGCATAAACCCTCCTCTTGGCCAAATGTGAAGTGCATTTGAATCCATTCTGAAATTGCCACTTGAATCTGGCGGAATGGTTAGCTCTTTATACCCGTGATCTAAAGGCACTTTTCGGAAATTAATGGAAGAAATTTGGTTTATTGCATCTCTAATAGCAGATGAGGATCCATCTGAGCCTAGTAAACGGCTAAAACTTAAAGACCCATCATTAAATTTGATTTTGGAATTTTGAAGATCTACTTTTTCAACCGGGTGACTAAATGAAATATCCACTTCCCCCTTGGTTTCGGCATGATCCATCAAGGTCTTGTTTAGAAATGCCCTTGAAATTGAATAAATGACTTCACTTGATTTTTGCCCATATTTTTGCAAGTGGATATTTCCATCACTTTCATGAATCATTCGACCCACCATTGGCATCATCATCGGTTTTATTTTTTCAAAAACGCCAATATCTTTCAGTGCGTTTATCCCTCTTTTTGATAGAGCGAGGTTAATAGATCGCCCAGCAGATTGTTCTACTAGTCTCATGTCATGACGTTTTTCATGAATTTCAATTGAGTAACCTAGCTTTGCTAAATAAGATGCCATTACAGGTCCAGCAAGGCCAGCTCCAATCATGGT
>JAYNUL010000059.1:0-8713 GCA_038281125.1 Fidelibacterota bacterium
ATATAGGTAATTTGTCTTCACTAATGATTTCATTGCGATGTATATTGGTAACTGGGACCTCTGCTGTAGGTGCAAGGTATAAGTTATCAATTTCGGTGTGGTACATATCCTCTTCAAACTTAGGCAGTTGCCCTGTTGTTATCATGGATTCCTTCTTCATTAAAACTGGTGGAAATACTTCTTTAAAACTGAATTCTTGTATATGATGTTCTATCATTGCATTTATAAGATATCTCTCAAGCGTAGCACCCTTGCCAATGTATAAAGGGAACCCGCTTCCAGATAGTTTTGCACCTTTTTGAAAATCAAATAATCCAAGTGCTTCTCCGAGATCTAAATGAGATCTTGGTTCAAAATTAAATTCAGGTTTACTACCATACGATCTAATTTCCACATTGGAATTTTCATCTAACCCTTCAGGAACACTCTCATGCGGAAGGTTTGGAACAGTATGTAAGTACGATTCTAAATCTTTTGAAACAATATGCATTTCATTTTCAATATTTTTTAACTCGTCCCCTAATTCGCGAGTTTTCTTTATAGAATCAGATGCATCTTCTCCTACTTTTTTCAGTTTACCAATAGCTTCTGATGCAGAATTGCGCTCTGCCCTCATTTCGTTGGAAATTGTTTTTAATTGACGCAGTTTTTTATCTAGAGTTAAAACATGGTCTAAATCAACCCCACCCTGTTTGGATGCAATTAACCTTTTACACATTTCAGTCTCGTTACGAAGAATTTTAAGCGAAATCATAATAATTTTAAATTATGTGAAGTTCTAATTTATTTTTAATTATGTTCCATTCCCAGTTTTATAGATTTTAAAGATTTCAGGGGGCTAATGCCCGGGCTAAATATGGTTTGGATTAATTCTGTTTAGAGAATAAGTTTTATCGTAATTACAAGGAATACTATCGGAATAAACCGCGCCCATTTTAACATTACAAGGCAAAAAAAATAACATAATACTCATCGAGTCATAGTCGTATTCCTTGTCTCCTACCGAGACCTCGATAAGTCAGAAATTAAAATGAAAAGAATATACAATATATTGTTAATAGCAATATGGGTACATGGATTATCTAAATCCCAAAACTTAGATTTAAATACTTTAAGACTTGCGCAGCGTCAAGCATTCAAAGCAAGTAAGACAAACTCTAGTATTTTAAACAAAGATAAACGGCAAGAACGTTTTGTTACAGATAGAATTGTAGACCCAGACGAATACATAGTGGGCCCGGGCGATGAGTTGCATATAAATATCATCTCTAGTAACGAAACCTTTGATCATAGCCTAGTTATATCCCCAACTGGTCAGCTACTTATACCATCAGTTGGCATGGTTAACTGTAATAAACTGAAATTATCGCAACTCGTAAAAGAAATTAAAAAGGAGATAAGATCATGGAATACTAATGTTAGGATAAATGTTGAGCTTATCAATATAAGGGAGTTTAGAGTCTTGGTATTGGGCCAGTTTGATAATGCTGGATATTTTATTGTTACTCCAATGACTAAAGTCTCAGACTTATTTAATCAAATAAAAACAGAATTTAGTCAAAAGGCTAAGGAAGCATTAAAGGTAAATAGAGAATCTTCATTTTCTGAAACTTTTGGCATGAGATCCCGAATTGCAGTAGATGATTTTTACAACAGAAAGTTAGGTCTGGAGGAAAAACCTGATAATGACCTTTCGTATCTTTCAAAAAGAAATATCCAGATTTTCAGAGAAAAGGATACAATTGAGGTTGACCTAGAAAAGTTCAAAGTAAATGGCAATCAAGAATTAAATCCATATGTTCAACAAGAGGATGTAATAACAATTCCATACGCGAAGCGTTTTTTTACAGTTCATGGGGGTGTGCAGAAGCCTGGGAAATATGAATACAAATCTGGAGATAAAATATTAGATGCAATAACAATTGCTGGCGGATTTCATCCTGATGCTGTTGTGGATAGTATTAGTTTGATTAGGACAAATTTACCTAATGATACAAAATCAATATACTTCAACCAAAAACAGTGTGAATTAGAGTTTTTAGAACCAGAAGATCATTTAATGGTTCCATATTCATATAATGAAGACCCTCATGAAATAGTTGAAATAGTTGGTGAAATTCAATACCCCGGGACCTATCCAATTAAAATTGGGACAACTACCATAAGCGATATAATCAGATTAGCAGGTGGATTTTTACCAAGTGCCGATAGTTCAAAAATATATATAAATAACAAAACAATTGTAAAGATACCAGACCGTGAGCTAGAACGCATCCTTTTAAAGGACGAAATAAATAGATCAATTGAAGAAAAAGCTTATGTGAAAGCAAGAATAAGAACTGAAAAAGGAGCTCTTGAGACCTCTTTAAATACAATAAAGAATAACAATTACCTAGTAACAAGTAACGATGTCATATTCATACAAAGGTATTTTCCATATGTAGAAGTCATCGGTGCGGTTGAGTCACCAGGGAGATATCCTTTTTCTTCAGCAAATAATGCAAACGACTACATCAAATTGGCTGGAGGAGTCACAAAAAATGCCAGTCGTAAAAGATTCGTCATTAAATCAACTACAGGCCAAAGACTAAAAGTGAGTAGGAATCTTGATTTACAATATGGAGATGTTGTTTTCATACCTGAAAAGGTCGATTATAACGAATGGTATGCAGCTAAAGAATTAGTTTCTGCCTTATATCAGACAGGTTTATTGGTTTATTATATACAAACGATAAGAGAGAATGCAAAATGAAATTAACCCCTCATGAACAGAAAATTCTAAAGATCGTTCAGGATAATCCTGGTATTATAAATGATCCAGCAAAAAGGGAGAAGGTTGCAAAAAAAAATGGTCTAACAGAAAAAACTCTCAGAAACCGCATAGCCGAATTAAAGAAAAGAGATCTGATTAAAAAACCATTGTCAAGCTTAAAAAGAAATAAGAAACCATTAATCACTGAAAATGATGAGATTAACCTAAAAGAGATATGGAATATATTTTTTAACAACAAATTCATTGTAATTAAGGTAGCAATAATTTGCACCACAATTGGCTTATCCTATTCACTTTTGGCTACAATCTACTTTGAGTCAAGAATTTCATTGTATCCCGCAGGTGAATTGAGTCAAACTAATGGGGTCTTAGGTGATTTTCAGGGTCTCGCAAAATCTTTTGGATTAGGAGGTATTGCGAGCGCTCCTACTTACAATATACCTGATATCATTAAAAGTCGAAGATTAAAAAAGAACATAGTTCTTCGAAAATGGAAAACTCAAGAATTCCCTGATGGATCAAATTTAATTAAGTATTGGGAACTAGATAAGCCGGCCTTTTTTTCTCCAATGAAATTTGTCAGAAAGTTTTTGCCAAGCGGTGGTTTTAGTTCAAGTAAGTTAGATAAAGAAACCTATGAAGCTATCCTTGAGCTAGATGGATTAATTTCTGTAAAGGAAGAAATTTCTGGAATGATATCTGTGACAGTTTTAATGGAGGATCCCAGGTTAGCATCAGATATTGCAAATTATATCGCAGAATATGTAAAAAGTTTTATATCTGTTGAACAGAAACGGGAAGCTTCAAGAAATAAAGTTTTTGTTGAGCAGCAAATGAAAGATGCAAAGGGACAATTGGAAATTTCTGAGGATTCTCTTACCGAATTTCGAAAAAGTCATCCTCTTAGGCTTGACACCCCATCAATTGAAATGATGAGAGAAAGGCTCCAAAGCAGCGTTGAAGAAAATCGTGCTGTTTACATAACTCTAAGACAGCAGTTTGAAATAGCTAAAATTGATGAAGCAAAAGAGCGATTGCTAATTAACATATTGGATACAGCAGAGCCAGCAGTAAAAAAAGCAAAACCAAAAAGAACATTAATAGTCATTTTATCTTTTTTATTTGGAATATTTTTGGCTGTTCCTTATACACTATATCTTGACAGAAGAAAAAGTTAACAACTCAACCCAATCAACGCTTAGTAAGCGCCTGGTTCAAAACTCGCTCCATACAGGATTAGCTCTTGCATTTGTTGGAATTATTCCATTTGCATTTAATTTTTTAATCGCAAGGACATTTGGTAAGGAGACACTAGGCACAATAAATGTTTCAATAAGTTTCTGCCTCATGATTACTATCTTTGTTACAAATTTTTTTGGTACTTCTGGTACTAAATTTTTGGCAGAATATCGCGGAAGCAAAAAGTTAGAACATTTTAAAATCGTTTTAAAATTAGTTTTTATTGGACCACTTATCCTAACAAGTGTTATTTCAATAATTCTTATAATGAATTGGGAATTTTTTTCAAATAATTTTTCCCTATCATCTAACTTCCTTTTCGTTCTTATCTCATACCTCTACCTTCGATCATATTATATTATTTTCAGAAGAGTTTTATATGGTGTAGATCTTGTTCGTACCTATGCAGTTAACGAAGCCCTATCTGCCATTATCATGTTGGTCGCTCTTTTGTTTGTATGTCTTACTGAAAAAAAAGAATTCCTTATTCATTGTTATTTAATCTCCTATACATTTTTCTTCCTTTTAAGCTTTATTTCATTTTCTAAGAAATTCAAATCAATTACAAGTAAGCTAGTTTCATCTGAAAAAATAAATAGCATGAAGGTAATTCAATCCTTTGCAAATTATGGTTTAGTAAGTATGATCGGTACCGTAGCAAGTACGAGCACAAGTTATATATCCCTAATTATAATTGGAATTCATCTGTCCCACTCAGATGCTGGTATCTACTCTTCTGTTTTAACCATTGTTAGTATTTTAATGTTTTTCCCTAAATTATTCACCCAAGTATTTCTTCCTGAGTTTTCAAAGTTATTTGGTGAAGGCAATAATAAAAGAATCTTTCAAATATTTAATAAAACTAATTCAATTATGATCCTTCTATCAGCTTTGATATGTTTATTAGTTTTTATTTTTTCTGGTAACATATTATCCATTTTTGGTAAAGAATTTTCTGAAGGAAGTTTAATTCTAAGGATTCTGATTCCTAGCCTGTTTATTAGAATGATTTCAATACCTTTTGTTTCCTTTCTTTCAGGAACAAAATATGTACTGTACCCCAATATAGGTGGTATTATAATATTAATAATATCTTCACTATGTTGGGTTTTACTAGTACCAGATTATAATTTAGTTGGGATTGCGATTGGCTATACTGCAGGAATTGTCATCGGGATAGGATATCAAATATTTATGGCTATCTTGAAGATCAAGTCTTTTAGCACCAATTATTAGATTATTAATCATGATCAGATTAAACATTATTATAAAGTACTATATGCTGTCTTTTCTTTTTATTGATACAATTAGTGGTTTTGTACGCATTTATTTAGGCATTACTAACCCTCTTTTCAATATAGGATATTGGATAAGAGGCCCAATTTTGGTTATTTTTATTTTTTATTACTTTTTTAAAATAAAAAATAAAGATCTTTTCTATGATGAGTTCTTAGCTATTACCATGTTTATATTTTTCCTAATGAGTACTTTTATTCATTTTTTATATCATTCTTCTACTAGCATGTTCATTGAGGATACTACCTATATATTAAGATTTCAATTTCTATTGTTTCTTTTTGTATATATAAAAAATCGAATGAACCTTAGTTCTGATTTCTCAAAAAAAGTAATATCTATCAATTTCTCTGTGTTTGTAATTAATCTTTTAGTTGGGCATGTTTTTGGTATTGGACTAGAGGCTTATAGATTTGAAGGGACTTCAAAAGGTATGTTCCAGGGAGGCAATCCTGTTTCAATATTAAACTTAATTTTTTTCACATATTTCTTGTTAGATGGAAAGTTAAGAAAAAAAATTATACCCCTATCATTAACCTTCCTGAATGCATTTATCATTGCATCAAAAAGCGTTTTTGGCTTTGTAATTCCAATTTTTTTCGCCTTGAAAAGGAGAGCATTTAGTTTAAATAAGATCATTGCATATAGCATATTTGCGATATTATTTGTTTTTTCATTTTCATTATTGATTGAAAAATCAATTGAAATGTATGAGTCACGTTTTGGAATAAATATAAATAAGTCCATAGCGGCAGCTGAAATGGTTGGTGGCTTATATAGCAACCAGACTTTAAATAAAATTACCTCAATTAATTTTAGACGATACGCATCATTAAATATTCAAATGAAAGAATCTTTATCAAATTCAAATACCTTTTTATTTGGAACAAGTTTTTCTGGACAAAATTTATTCTGGAAGAAAAGAGGTGAATTTTGGTTCACTAATGCTTCAATGGATTTTTTTGATTTTTTCTTTAAGTATGGATTATTAGGTACTACGATTTTTATTTTATTATTGACACGAGGATTAATGCAGTCTCTTTATGAATCAAATGTGAGAAATAACGTTGCTATACTTTTATTCTTTGCATACAGCTTTTTTGGTGGTCACGTCATTGATTCTGTTACATCAGGATCACTGTTTTACTATCTTTTAGCAACAATGAGCTCTAAGTGAAGGTACTAATCGTTGCAAGTGGTAACAGTGCTGCCATTAGTCCATTTGTAAAAGAGCAAGGAGATAGTTTAAAAGAAATGGGTTTGGACATTGACTACTTTTTAATAAAAGGTAAAGGTATAACTGGATATTTAAAAAATTATTTTAATTTAATTAGATTAATAAAAACCAATACCTATGATATTATTCATGCCCACTATGGATTATCTGGTCTATTAGCAACATTCCAATCTCACATTCCTGTAGTAATAACTTTCCACGGTAGTGATGTTAATCTAAATCGAACCAATTTTTATTTCAGTTTTGTAGCATCAAGATTATCTGATGAAAATATTTTCGTACATAAAAGCTTATCAAAAAAATTAAGCTTATTTTCAGACCAAACTAAAATAATTCCCTGTGGTGTAAACCTAAATTTGTTTAAACCAATTGATAAATTGGCTTCAAGAGATAAGCTTGGACTGGATCATAATTTTTGCTACGTACTTTTTTCCTCATCGTTTAATAACAAAATAAAAAATGCAGCACTTGCAAAATTAGCACTAAGTAATTTTGAAAATATAATCTTGCTTGAGATGAAAGGATACTCAAGAGAAGAAGTGCATTTATTAATGAATGCTGTGGATATTCTCATTGTGACTTCATATTCAGAAACTGGGCCATTAGTTGTCAAGGAGGCATTAGCATGTAATTGTCCTATTATTTCAACTGATGTTGGTGATGTAAAAGAATTAGCGAGAGGTACAAAAAACTGTTACATAGTAGAATATGATGCAAAACAAATTGAACAAAGGATTCGAGATATTTTGTCATCTAATAAGAAGTCAGACGGAAGAGCTGCAGTAAAGCACCTTAGTTTAGAAAAAATCGCAACAGACGTATATGAAGTCTATAAAAGAGTGGTGAAATAGATTTAAAATGAAAATTTTTGTCGATATAGGCCACCCGGCACATGTTCACTATTTTAAAAATTTAATTTTAAATCTAAAGCATAAAGGTCATGAGTTTTTGATTACTGCTAGAGAAAAAGACGTAAGCCAAGAATTATTAGACAATTATAACATACCATATACTTCAAGAGGTACGGGAAGCGACAGCTTAGTGGGAAAATTTTTCTATTTGATAAAGGCAGATTTCCAATTGCTGAAATTGGCTAGAGATTTTAAACCTGATATATTTTTAAGTTTCGCGTCACCTTATGCTAGCCAAGTGTCAAGCATGATTCAAAAACCACATATTGCATTCACAGATACTGAGCATGCTAAACTAGGCATATTATCATTCCTCCCTTTTACTAATATTTTATTAACACCATATGCTTATAAAAGTGACCATGGTAATAAACATTTACGATTCAATGGTTATATGGAACAATGTTATTTGCAAAAACAATATTTTAAACCCAACAATAAAGTTTTAAAAAAATTAAACCTGAAAGAAAATCATAAATTTGTAATAATACGTTTAGTTTCTTGGAACGCAAGTCATGACATAGGGCACAAAGGATTTTCTCTGGATTATCTTCAGGAGTTGATTGAATTAGTTGAAAATCATTCTAGAGTATTTCTTTCAGTGGAGGGTGAAATACCAGAACAGTTAGAGAAATATAAGTTACCGATCGATCCTACAGAGATTCATAGTATTCTTTATTACGCTGAATTATTTATTGGAGAAGGAGCAACAATGGCATCAGAATGTGCTGTTTTAGGCACTCCAAGTGTTTATGTTAATTCATTATCAGCGGGAAGCCTTGAAAATCAAGAAAAAGAAAATCTGATACATATGTTCAATTCAACAGATGGTGTTATTGAAAAAGTAGAAGAAATTTTAAAAAATGATAATTATAAAACTGAGCAAAAAATCATGAGAGATAAAGCATTAGAGAAAAAGGTTGATGTAAATAAATTCATGGAATGGTTCATATTGAATTACCCAAATAGTTGTGAAAAAATTAAAGAAAACCCAAGTTTCAATATAAAATAAAATAATATTTTTTGTTTCTATGATAATAAATGAAGTAGATTAATCCATTATAGGGAGACTACTATATTGATGTAAAACGCTATCATTTTCTTAATAAAACCTAAATTAACACAAATGATAATCACGTCTTTACACATATGCTTTATATAAGAACCTGTGACACTCAACACAGTGTAACACGCCCTCATACCATAAATTTATCCTATATGAATCCATAAAGGGTGTTTACCGAATTATATGATCAA
>JAYNUL010000060.1:0-8591 GCA_038281125.1 Fidelibacterota bacterium
AAACCGTTTCAGAAATTACAGCCGCACCTGGCTACGGAAAGTTTCATGGTGAACTGAACCCTAAGAGATGGATTTTTCGTATACTTGGTGGCCAAAGAGGATTCATAAAAGTTCCTGGAACAGAAAATTTTTTAGGATATAACGCAAAACAAAAAACGTATTGGGTCACTCCTCCTGGTGAAGATCCTTTGTTTGCTGATATGAATTGGGGTAATGAATCAGATGAAAAAACAGAAGAAAAAGAGGATACGGAAGTTTCCGTAACTATTAAAACAGAGGAGGAAGGTTCTAGCGCGACTGGTTATGGAAAGGAATCCTGGTTTTTCAAAATTGCTAATGATATTTTTAAAGACGATGATGCTTCTCCTAGAATAGAAAGAACATTGAATGAAAGCATTGAGGAGATCAACGGATTTAGGACAAAAAAATGGACAACTACTATATCCACAAAAAATAATCAAATGATTATTGAAGAGTGGGTAGTAGATGAGCTACCTCTAAGAGATTCACTTTATGCATATATAGCATCAACATCACAAGAAAATAATGAGTTCATTAATGATATTGATAGTATAAAATTTTCTTCCCAAGATTTCATTCTTGGAGTTGACTCTACCTATACTAAAAAAAAAATAAATGAGATCATAGTAATGGCTAAGTTAGCCATTGACTCTAATAACGGTTGGGTTCAATCTGCTCATTTTGAAATCAGGGAGCTTTATGCATTGCCATTTGACCCATTAACTTTTACAATACCTGAAGATTTTGAGCGGATTGAGATAGAAAGCGATGAAAAGGATTAAAACTCAGTAATATTTTTAAGTTCAGTTATTTATTCAATTATTAATAAAAGGTAATATGAGACTAATATGAAACTAAATATTGATAATATTTCAAAAACCTATCCTAATGGTGTTCAAGCATTAAAAAATATTTCCATGGAGATTGGGAATGGAATCTTTGGATTACTTGGTCCAAATGGAGCTGGAAAATCCACTCTAATGAGGACTATTGCTGCTTTACAGGAAGCAGACAGTGGTACCATCATGCTTGGCGATGTAGATGTTGCAAAAGACAAGCAGAGACTTAGAGAGATGTTGGGTTATTTACCACAGGAGTTTGGTGTGTATCCCAAAGTGTCTGCAATTGACCTTTTAGACCATATGGCTGTGATGAAAGGAATCACAGATGCTAAGAAAAGAAAAGAGCAGGTAGAATCCTTGCTTTATCAAGTGAATTTGTGGGAATCTAAAGATCAAAAGCTTGGAACATTCTCTGGTGGGATGAAACAGAGATTTGGTATTGCACAGGCACTACTAGGAGATCCTAAGTTAATCATTGTAGATGAACCGACTGCGGGATTAGATCCAATGCAACGGAATAGATTTCATAATCTACTCAGCGAAATTGGAGAAAATGTTGTGGTTATTTTATCAACACACATTGTTGATGATGTGAGTGATCTCTGTAATGATATGGCTATTATTTTGAATGGAGAATTAAAACTTGTTGGTAAGCCATTGGAATTAATTAAAAAGTTAGAAAAAAAAGTCTGGCAAGGATTGGTTGAAAAAGACGTTGCCGAAAGTTTAAAGGATGATGAAAGACTTATATCCTCAAGGTTGTATATGGGTAAAGTTAAGGTGCGTTTATTTTCAGATGAGGGACCAGAAAGCGGATTTACTATTAGCGATCCCGAGATTGAAGATCTTTACTTTGCAACCATAAATAATTTTGCAATTTAAGGTTCAAACTTATGTTATATAATATCCTACGCTTTGAGGTTAAATCGGGCCTAAAAAAGATATCGTTCTGGGTTTATTGTCTCATATTTTTTAGCATTTCCTATTTGATCGTCAATATCTTGGGAGGTGCAATAGTTGGTGCAAGTGCCGTAATGGACAATACTAAATGGAATGCGCCATACGCAATAGCTGGTTTTCAGTCATTTTTTACGATTGTTGGAACCATTATATGCTCGGCTATTTTTGGTAATGCTGCTTACAGAGATTTTGAGACAAACATGCATCCATTGTTTTTCACAAAACCAATTAAACCTTCCTCATATTATCTCGGAAGATTTGGAGGAGCACTCGTACTGAATATTATGGTCCAAATGACAGCGTCTATTGGATTATTTATCGGTTTTTTAATGCCATACCTTGATCAGGAAGGGATTGGACCATTTCGATTTGATGCTTATTTACAGCCATTTTTAGTTTTTGTGGTTCCCAATGTATTCTTCATTGGCAGTATCATTTTTGCACTTGCAATACTCACAAGAAGAATGTTGCCTACTTATTTAGGTGCAATTGTCCTATTTTTTGGATACATCATTGCTGGTTCGCTTCTTTCTGACATTGATACACGATGGCTTGCTGCACTAATAGATCCATTTGGTGACAATGCGGTCTCGGATGCAACTCGCTATTGGACACCTGCTGAAAAGAATACACTCCTCATCCCAGTTAACAACTGGTTGCTGTTGAACCGTGTCATCTGGATTTCTATGGGTGTGCTTTTTCTTTTTATAGGAATGAAAAGATTTGAATTTTCTCATGTAGCAGGAGAATCAAAGAAAAAGAAATCAATATATAAAAGCGAAAAAGATCCAGCTCATATCAAATCAACTCCTTATAAACCAACGTTTAACCAAGTGACGCTTTTAAAACAGTTTAGGGCTAAAGTCATTTTGGAGGTTAGAAGGGCCTTCCTTGATCCTTATTTTAAAGGAATATTATTTACAGCAACTTGTTTTTTGATAATGAATGAATGGGCTGGAGATAGCGTCAATGGTATTGAGATATTACCTGTAACATACCGAGTTCTTGGTTCCTTGACGGGTAGCTTTGATCTGTTCATGCTTATTTTAATTATTTTTTATTCTGGCCAAATCATATGGAAAGAAAGAGAGCTAAACGCTGATAGTATTATGGATGCACATCCAGTTCCGAACTGGATACCAATGCTTTCAAAGTTGATTGCATTAATACTAATCCCTGGAATAATGCTATTTATTTTGATGCTGGTTGGTCTAGGAATTCAAACTTGGAGAGGGTTTTATGATTATGAAATTCATTTATATTTAAAGCGTTTATTCCTTTTAGATTGGCCCGATTTTATACTGCTATGCATCCTTGCTTTTACTGTTCAGACATTAGTCAGCAATAAATATCTGGGGCATTTCATTATTATTTTATATTTCCTCTTTGGAATGTTCAGAGGGATGTTGGGTTTTAACCACACACTTTATTACTATGGCTCAGGTTCAGGTGCAATGTACTCTGATATGAATGGTTTTGCGCCTTATGTCTCTAAGGTATTTTGGTACAAACTATACTGGGGGTCTTGTGCTGTTTTATTTGCTTTCCTGTCAAACCTACTCTGGAAAAGAGGCTTGGTTGGTAACATTAGATCTCGAATTCAGCAGGCAAAGAATCGTCTGACTCCAACGATTATTTATGGTTCCTCGGTATTCGCTATTCTTTTTTTTGGATCAGGAGGATATATATTTTACAATACCAACATATTGAATGATCACTATCCCCCAAAACACTGGGAGAAACAATCAGCAGAATTTGAAAAAGCATATAAAAAATATGAAGGTAGGCCACAACCCAAAATAACCAGTGTCGATTGCAGCGTTGATCTCTTTCCAATGGAGAACCGTGTTGAGTTTAGTGGAACTTATGAGTTGGAAAACAAGCATGATGTTTCCATAGACACTATCTTTTGCGCTCAAAAGGATTGGATGTTTGATAATTATGAATTTGGGAGAGAGAGTGAACTTGTTTTTTACGATAGTACACTTGGTTGGAAGATGTATGCATTTGATCCACCTATTCAGCCAGGGGATGAGTTTACCTTAGAATTTTCAGGTGAAAGAAAAAGAAAAGGATTTAATAATGGTGGTGTAGACTTACTGGTTCTCCAAAATGGAACCATGATACAGAGTAGTTCACTCTTCCCTAGTTTTGGTTATAACGGTGGACGTGAGTTAACCCAGAAACTGGTGCGAAAAAAATACGATCTTGATGAGAGGAAAAAGCTTCCAAAACATGATGATCTAAAGGGAAATCAAAACGCATTACTTGGTGACGATGCTGACTGGGTCAATTTCGAGGCTGTCATGAGTACGGATTTAGATCAGATAGCAATGGCACCGGGGTACTTACAGAAAGAGTGGGAGGAAGAAGATAGGCGATATTTCCATTACAAGATGGATGATAAAATATTCAACTTTTTCACTTTTGTTTCTGCAAGGTATGAGGTCTTTAAAGAAGAGCATAGTGGTATCAGTCTTGAAATATATCATCATCCTAAACATACCTATAATCTTGAGACAATGATGGATGCGATGAAAAAATCTATCGACTACTATGGTTCGATCTATGGACCATATCCTTACAGACAATGCAGGATTTTAGAGTTCCCAAGATATCGATCTTTTGCACAGTCATTCCCAAATACTATACCTTTTTCTGAGGCAATTGGATTTATAATGGATGTTGATCCTGATGACCAAGATAACCTTGACATGCCATTTTGGGTCACCGCCCATGAAATGGGACACCAGTGGTGGCCCCATCAAGTGTCGGGAGGGAGTGTCAAAGGTGCAAACTTTATGAGCGAAGGTCTATCTGAATATTCTGCTGTATCCTTGCTGGCAAGAGAAAGAGGAGACAAGCAACTTAGAAAATTCTTAAAGTATGAGCTCGATCAATATCTTGACGGTAGAGCATTTGATTCAAAAGAGCCTCCCATAATATCAACAGAAGGTAATGAACAATATATCGTATATAATAAGGCTGGACACACTCTTTATGCAATGTCAGAAATCATTGGAATAGATAGATTCAACAGAGCTCTAGGAAAATTCATTGACCGGTATAGATATAAGCATGATCCATATCCAAACATAGGTCAATTTATTTCTACCTTAAGAAAGGAGACTCCAGAAGATTTACAATACCTAATAACTGACACATTCGAAAAGATTACCTTGTATGAGAATAAGGCAAAGTCAGCAAAAGCCATTGAAAATTCTGATGGAACCTATAATCTACATCTTGAAGTAGAGGCAAAGAAGGTTTACTCAGATAGTTTAGGAGTGCAGACAACTGCAACACTAAATGATTGGCTAGAAATTGGCGTGATTGCAGAAAAAATAATTGATGGAAATAAACAAGAAATCCCCATATATGTACAAAAGGTACTCATTACGGATAGCCTATCGACTTTTGATATTAAGTTGGAGGAGAAGCCATTCAAAGCTGGTATTGATCCATTATATAAATTTGTGGATAGAGACTCAAAAGATAATTTGATGAAAGTATCTTTTGATTTATCTAAAAATAAAATCTAAGGTAATTAAATTGTTTAAAAAGAGTTTTTCACCAAGATTCCTTGGTTTCCTTTTAATTTTAATCTTTATTAGTTGTTCCTCAAGAATACCTAAAATTGATTATTCCCCAAAAGGGAACTATCAGTTAGATCGATATAGATACGAAGTTGATTTAACCAAGATTACTGATGATAGAGCAATGGTAACTTTAGATTGCGAGGGGCTTAATCAAGAAGAAATTATCTTTCATTTCCCAAAAACAATTCCGGGTACTTACAAGGAACTTGACTATGGCGAAATGATAGATAGTATCATTGCAAGAGATGAGAATGGTAAAAAACTTCCATCAGCGAAAATCAGTAAAAACACATTTCGAATATCTAATGCAATGAATCTTTCAAAAATAAACTATTGGGTGAATGATTCATGGGACCATCCAAAGGCTATGTCAAGAATATGGCCCATGGGAGGAACCAATATTGAAGATTCCTTGAATTTTGTGGTTAATGCTTCTGGATGGTTTGGGTTTTTTGATGGCTTGGAATCTCCTCCTCTAGATGTGTCCTTTATCATCCCAGAGGGGATGAGTTCATTTTCTGCACTCCCCTTAATTGAATCTGAAGGACAAAAAATAAAATTCAGAGCAAGGGACTATCACCATTTAATTGACTGTCCCATCATGATATCTTCCCCAGATACGGCGACGTTCATGGTTGCTAATACAAAGGTTTTCATTGAATCATATCATGCAGAAGGGCAAAAAGGTTTTGCTGATGTAATTAAAAAAGAGATACAACCTTCGATGGAAGCAGTTTCTAGTTTTATTGACACACTTCCAGTAAGTGAATACCATTTCATCTTATATCTTAGAGATGGTAAAGCGTTTATGGAAACTATGAGATCAAAAGAAGTTGGAATTTTTAAAAAAATGAAGACAGCTTGGTCAAACAGGTACTTGATGGGTGCTGGAGCACTGGAACATGGGAATTCTTCTTTCTATGTATTATCAGATTTTGGAGATACCTCATTCACCTCAATGATCAAACGTGTTGCGCTCCATGAATTTATGCATATCATTACACCGTTAAATCTTCACAGTGAACAAATAGGGAACTTTGACTACGTGGATCCAAAGATGTCTAAACATCTTTGGCTGTATGAGGGGATAACTGAATATTTTGCAAACCTTATTCTTGTTCGTTCAGACTTAATTACCGAAAGAGAATTCTTTAGCGATAGAATGAAAAGTAAAATTTCAAGAGCAAAACGTTACCCTGAAAAGAAAATTTCTTTTACAGAAATGAGTAAAAATGTTTTTGATAAAAAATATGGTCGTCATTATCTCCAGGTTTATGAAAGGGGAGCATTGATAGGTCTATTACTTGATATTGAGATTATCAGATTAACGGAAGGGAACAAGACTCTTAAAGATGTAGTGCTAGAGTTATCTAAACGCTACGGCCCCTCAAAATCATTTGATGAGGATAATTTTTTTGATGAGTTTACTTCCTTAGTCCATCCTGATCTTCGAAAATGGTTCTCTGATTATGTTGAGGGTACGGTACCTTTAGATTTAAAGGGAGGTCTTTCACAGATTGGTGTTGACTATTCAGATAAGGGTGAGCACAAAGTACCAAAAAGAGTACTAACTGATTATGGTACAAAAACAATAAGAATGTTTTCTTTTGGTAAGTACAGAGAAATAAAAAAAGTTGGTAAAGAAGATAAAAGAGGGTTCCAAATAGG
Source organism: Fidelibacterota bacterium (assembly GCA_038281125.1). Taxonomy (GTDB): domain Bacteria; phylum Fidelibacterota; class Marinisomatia; order Marinisomatales; family UBA1611; genus NZWG01. The sequence continues at coordinate 7,091 of JAYNUL010000060.1, forward strand.
TGATAAGGTTAACATTTCTAAATTAGACTCACTTCTTTATGATGCTAATGGATATCCCTTTCCTGAAGGGACGACTATAAGTATTGACATAAAAAGGGATGATGAACATATGGAAATTGAACATGTTCTAGAATATAAAAATCAAAAGTATAAGGATAGGCTTTTAAGGGTAAAAAACCCAACTGATGTTCAAAAAAAATACTACTCTGTGTGGAAAGGAATTTAGATCAAAGATTACTTGACTCTTCAATTACTCTTTTAGCAAATAAAAACGTTTCTTTTCTATAGGAATTATATAACGGTGAATCAGGGTTTAGAGAATGTATATCCACTTTCCCCTCAAGCTTACTTCCTTGGTGTATGAATTTATCTCCTCCCATACTTATACCAACATGCGTTATACGATCTCCGGTTCCAAAAAATAATAGATCACCTTCCTTAAGTTGATCATCTATTATGAGCTTTCCAATTTTTGCTTGCTGTCTAGCATCTCTAGGCAGTTGGATTCCAGAAGACATGAATGCTGTTTGCGTAAATCCTGAGCAGTCATTGCCTTTTGATGAATTTCCTCCCCAAAGGTATGGCACACCTTTCATGGATAGGGCATTGGAAATCACAATGCTAATCTGGTCTGCTAGGTCTGTATCATCATAGGTAATAAGTTCGATATCTTGCTTTTCAATGAACCCAACTCTCCCATCAGGAAGAATCACTTCACTCCAATCGACCAAATCTTTGGTAACGTTTAACCGATTGTTTAGCACTCCATCACTAATGGGAATGCTTGACATATTTGGTTCAGAATAAATTATTGAGTTCAACTTTTTTATTCGATATCTGGATTTTTCGTTCCAATCAGATAAAAAATTATTAGTACATTTATGGACTGCAGATTTTGTAATCCACCCCACGTATTTGTAATGGGTTTGTATAAGATACCAGTCGTCATTTTCAATAAGTATTTTTACCCAATTTCCCATAATTGCCTGATCTACCATTTGGGCAGTGTGAGAAGAGCGGTCTCTGATCGGCGTAACGCTTACATTGATAATACCCTGGGTGCTGTCTCCAAGTGAAGGATCTGGTAGATGTATTACATCATTACCAAATGAGAGAGAATCTGAATAGGCCTTTATTTTATTATACAAGTCAACATTAGTAGTCATTCCTGTAAAAGTAGGACCTTGATTTTTAAGATCAACTTCGACCTCACTTACTTCTAATGACTTGTCTAAAATATATTTTTTACTTATCTGTTTGATCCTCTCATCATACTCTAATTTATTAAAAGTGGAAGAGGCGCAATTCTTTAAGATAAATAAAGTGAAAAAGGATAAAATTATTGATCGCAATAGATTCATTATTAATTTTTTACCAACCAGGTGCATAATTCATCTTGAAACTTTCTATATGGTTTTATTGACCCAACAAAACCATTGACGAGTATAGAAAATGCCATTGGTCCATGATCAGAGCTAAATGCATAGCCAGATAGACATGA
>JAYNUL010000061.1:0-8499 GCA_038281125.1 Fidelibacterota bacterium
ATATCAAACGAAATCATACGAAACATATATTACGATGAATTATCGTTATTAGGTGATAAATACTTCGAGACTTACATAGGGTTAAAATATATTACCAAAAGAAACCTAAGGAGAATTTTAAAAGACAATACCAATAAATGGGTTAACGACATAAGGACACCAAACAAAATAGAAACCATAAATGAAATAATATCCAAATCTATTGAAGGTGGAATTCAGAACGTAGTAGATACCTATGGTCCTAATTGGTCTAATTGGAAATGGGGGTCTGCACACGCCTTAACCCATAAGCACATCTTAGGCGGTGTGAGAATAATCAACTACTTGTTTAATCTTAATATTGGACCTTTTTTATCAGGAGGTTCTGACGTGACACCTAACGCTGGAGGATACTCACTTCATAAAGGTTTTAACCAAACATCAGGTGCTTCTATGCGAAGGATCGTTGATTTTAGTGACTTGAATAGGACAAATATGATCCTGCCAACCGGACAGTCAGGGTTGCATAATTCACCTCATTATTCAGATCAGGCTCCTTTATATCATTATGGTAAATATAGGGTTACGTATTTTGATAAGGAGTTTATTGTTAACAACCCAGATTTCCAACACCTTACGTTAATACCTTAATAGTGTTATTTAAATTTACTATAGCTTTCTGTTTTCTTGTGTTAATCAAGCATAGATTTTTTTGGAAGGTTCCAGGGCGTTTAAGATTTACAGATCCGAAGCCATTCCTTATAGCACATAGAGGTTTTAAAAAGTCTTTTAGCGAAAATTCAATGGGGTCATTTCTTGACGCCCAGGCTCATGGATTTCAGTGGATTGAAATAGACGTTATTAGTACTAAAGATAAAGAAGTTATATGTTCCCATAATTTTGATCTTGAAAAAGAAACGGTGGGAAGAGGATATATAACAGAATCCAATTATGATACGCTAAAAGCTATTATTGCGGAACATAATATTCATATCGAAGGGGAAAATATCCTTCCAAAGCTAGTTGATGTTTTCAAACAACTAGATCCAAATATAAAGGTTAATATTGAAGTTAAATCATCACACGCTTTGGATTTTCATACAGCCCGGGCCTTATCAAAAATACTTAAATACCTACCAAATAAACGTATTATTGTTTCATCATTTAACCCCTTTGTAATTTTTTATTTTAAACTTTTCCATCCTCATATCATTACAGGTTTTTTGTATCAAAACCTTTTATATCTTTCGTTTGTAAATTGGATTCATCCATCATATATACACCCAAGGGCAGACCTTTTAAATGATGAGTTAATTAGGTATGCAAAAGAAAAAAACCTTGGTGTTAATGTCTGGACTGTCAACAATAAACCTGCAATTGACTGGTGTAGGGATAAGAAAGTCGATGGCATTATCACAGATTTAGGAGTAATTAAATGATTAAAGAAATATTAGTTAAAGAATTAAAAGATAGTTTAGATAAGAAAGATCTAATATTAATTGATGTACGGGAAGATGAAGAGTACGCTATTTGCAAAATTGAACCATCTGTGCATATACCTATGAATAAAATTCCATCACACCTTGATAAACTAGATAAAGAAACTGGTTATGCTATTATATGTCATTCAGGAGTTAGGTCCCATAACGTATGTTTTTATCTTCAAAGTCATGGATTTAAAGTAAGAAACGTAGTCGGTGGTATTCACCAGTGGGCCTTGGAAGTAGATGACACAATGAATACATATTAAGTACAATAAAACCAATTATCTATGAAGCATATAAAATTGTTTCTATGTAAAGAAATTTGCTTTTTTTCTTATGCCGATTTGGTTCTAATATTAAAAGCATAGCTATGCTTAATTAAATGTTAATAGAGAGGGGTAAGATTTGGAAATTGGCATATATACATAATATTAAATAAAAAAAATTTGTTCAATTAATATTTCAATAAACAACCTTCTCCTTTACTATATTTATTTTAACTCATTGGTTAAATCCGAAATCGAACTATTAAAACCTTATCGAATAATAAAAATCATAACTCAACATGTGAATTAGCCTGTTTAAATATTTAAAAAAGGGCGTATTTTGACATCTAAGTGTAATAAAATTAATAAAATAAAATTCTGTGATAAACCGAGAAAGTATAGTTTATACCTTGTTCTTATTGGTAGAAAACTTCACCCATTTTTATGCAGAGTCAGCTGTCTGAAAATTTCTAGAACTAAACTATATAAATTTCTTTTGGGGAAAAAAGCAGAAAAAGTTCTTCTATATTGCAAACCATATTCTATGTTATTATCAATTCCAAATAAAAAATTTCATCTACCAATGCGTTCATAGATGTCTAGTCTAAAATTAAATTAAAAAGTAAAAATGCATATTATGTTTTTCCCTAATTTGTAATTTTTTTTTTAATTATAGCTCAAAGGTCATAAATACAATAAAAACAAGGAAATAACATTTATATACGGCTTTATAAATATCATGCTTTTGTTAAAAAAAGTTATCTCATTAATATCTAATAATACTTTACTAATTTATAATATGGATAATAAAACATTTACCATTCTTATAATTGAGGATGAACCTGATATATCTGAATTGATTGAATATAATCTTACCCAATTAGGTTACAGTACCCTTGTTTCAAGCAACGGAGAAAAAGGAATTGATGTTGCTAGAAAGCATATACCCGACCTCATTCTTCTTGATCTTATGCTTCCAGGGATTAATGGTATTGATGTTTGCAGAATTCTTAAAAATGATAAAAATACATCTGATATATCAATTATTATGGTTACTGCACTCGGGCAAGAGGAAGACATTGTTAAGGGGCTCGAATCAGGAGCTGATGACTATGTTACTAAACCCTTTAGCTTCCCTGTTCTTGAAGCCAGAATTCATACAGTATTAAGAAGGGTTAAAAATGAACACCTTGAAAATAACAACGTTTCCAATTCTGGGATCGTTATATCCTCAAGAAAACGTGAAGTTCTCATAGATGGAGAAAAGATTGAAGATCTCACATTTACTGAATTTCAAATATTGCACTTGCTAGCATCCCATCCCGGTTGGGTTTTTACTCGTTATCAAATAATTGATAAAATTCGCGGTGATAACTATCCTGTTACTGATAGGTCTGTTGATTTTCAGATTGTTGGATTAAGAAAAAAAATGGGTGAAAAAGGAAAATTAATTAATACTATCAGGGGTGTTGGATATAGATTCCACCCTAATGAAACGTAGACCACTTTTCATACAGTTATTTTATTCCTATGTGCCGATTATCATTATCGCACTCATTGTATTGGTTTTCTTTATTAATCAAATTACTAGGGACTTCTATTATAAACATGTGAAAGAAGATCTTTACGAACGAGCTATTCTAACTTCAAAACTTATCACTATTCATAAGGGTGGAAGGCAATCATTTCAGGAGCTTGTAAAAAGCGCAGGCAAAGAAACTAATATGAGGATTACGATTGTAGATGAAAGCGGCCTAGTAATTGCAGACTCTGATGAACAACCCTCCCTTATGGACAATCATTTAAATAGACCTGAAATAATTCAATCTAATTTAAATGGAGTAGGTTCTTCCCAGAGGTTCAGTAAGACCCTTAATCAAGAAATGATGTATCTAGCTATTCCAATACTACTAGATAAAAACAATTGCACGGTAAGGGTTTCTATGTCTTTAAGTAGTTTAGAAATGATTATAAAGGACTTACAAAAGCAGGTCGTTTACCTTGGGGTTATTATAGGGTTTAGTCTGTTGCTTATTAGTTTTTACATTTCAAGAAAAGTAACCATACCACTCCAATTAATGCGAAAAGATGCTGAGTCATTTGTTAAGACCTTTCAACTAAGTGACCCCATACCAATCCCTAAAACAAAAGAATTAGCTTCACTAGCCATATCGCTTAATAAGATGGCAGTTGAGATTGAAAAAAAAATCAGAATAATTCAGCATGAAAAAGATGATCGAGAAGAATTGCTTTCTAGTATGCAGGACGGGATTATTTCACTCGATAATAAAATGAGAGTTCTTTCAATTAACGACATCGCTAAAGAATACCTACACATTGAAGCAGAAAATATTATTGGAGAAAAAGTAACCAATATTATTAGACAGAAAAAAGTCACTTCGTTTATTAAAAAGGTCAAGAAGGAAAAGGGCAAAACACAAGACGAAATAGTTATTAAAACCAATAAAAAGAGGACGATAATATTTAATGGGACCCCATTGATTAAAGAAAAATCAGTATCTGGAATATTAATTATGATGAATGATGTTACTTTCCAAAAACAACTAGAAAGACTCAGGCAGGACTTTGTTGCAAACGTAAGCCATGAATTAAAAACCCCTATAACCTCGATGCTCGGATACATGGAGATTATTCAATCATCTAATATTGAAGATGATAAGAAACATGAGTTTTATGGTAAGGTATTAAACCAAACTAATCGGATGAATGATATTATTGATGATCTGCTGAGGTTGTCAAAAATTGAATCACAGGAAGAAGATAGTAGTATTGAGTTAGTTAGTATGGAGATAAAAGCTATTCTTGAAGGGTCTGTGGATGATGTTTTTGACAAGGCTCAAAAAAACAATAACCGTATTTTAATACATTGTGGCGATATAAGAGCAAACGTAGATGCACAACTGCTAAGGGAGGCTGTTGCAAACCTGTTAGACAACTCCATAAAATATGGTGATAGCGGGAGGGATATAAAAATTATTGCTGAGGTTGGTTCACATGTCCTTATCCATATTGAAAATTCAGGTCAAAGAATATCAGAGGAGCATAGAGATAAAATTTTCCAACGATTCTATAGAGTTGATAAATCCCGGGATAGGAAAGGCGGAGGTACAGGACTCGGCTTGGCAATTGTAAAACATATAGCACTAGTTCATGGAGGCGAGGTTTTTGTTTCAGATTCAAAGAGAGATCGGTGCCGGTTCACAATAAGTCTCCCAAAGAGTTCTTAAAATCAGGAAGATGATATATAGGCGATGAAATAGGTTTTAGGATTAAAATATAAAATTTAAATTTCATCAATGATAAGAACCCTTACAACAATAACCCTAACTCTGTTTTTAATAGAGGGGATGTTACACCTTGATCATGTTCACAAAGTTCATGAGAAAGGATATGGAATATGTGACCCTAACTGTCATAATGAGCACCATCATGCATTAACTCATGAATGCACTAAATGTTTAACACAAAATCATAGATATTTAAATATTCGAACTGTATACCTTAAAGTAGTTGAAAAAGAACAACTTTTGATCACTAAGAACCACAATCATGCTAAAGTTCTTATTAGCAGCAGTTGTTACAGTCGCCCCCCACCGTTTCTCCTTTAGTCTTTAACGCATTTAACTATCTTTACTCAATAAATATGAGTAAGACTTAAATAAAAATTTTAAAGGAGCATTTTATGCAATTTACATTTTTGCGTTCTTTAAGAGCGCATTCAGTTTTATTACTAGCAACAGCCATGCTGTTTACAACTGGCTGTGAAGACGACGACCACGATCATGACCATGACGAAGACCACACTGATGCAAATGGCTTTGTTTTAGAAACCGAAGCAGGTGTGGAAGTATATAGAGAGTTTGAAGGAACTCAAACAGGCGGTGTCACCCTAAGTGTTGGTGACACGCTTGAGCTAATGGTTCACTTCCTTGACCATGAAGGTAATGAGATCGAACACTCAGATGATGAGCACGATGATCACGACGACCATGGTGATGAACATGATGACGATGGAGATGGTCTTGTAGTCTCTGAGAATGATGCAACTATTGCAGTTGTGGAAGTTGAAGGACACCATGAAGAAGACGGAGATGATCACGGTAACGCGCTTCATGTTGAAGGTGTTAGTGCCGGTTCAACAAGCTTCAAACTCCAACTGATGCATGATGGCCACGCTGATTATACCTCAACAAATAACGTCCCAGTAACAGTAAACTAACTATACAGTCATAGCTTTTGTTTCCTGGTTCTCATTTGAACCAGGAAACTTCTGCTTTTATAAAAGTATTTCTAATACAGTTTATGAAAATTTGCCGAGCAATATCCTTCCTGTGTCTTGTTGGAATTTTATTATCAAGCCAATCCACCATTTCAGGAATAGTGGTTGATAACAAAGATCAAACTCCAATACATGGTGCAGATATATATCTAGAGAAACTTGGTATAGGAACAACATCCCAAGTAAACGGCCAGTTTATAATAGGTCAGTTGCCGCATGGGGAAGTTTCTGTAAAGATCTCAATGATTGGGTTTAAAGATGTTAGGAGATCAATATCAATTGAAAAAAGTAGGTATAATTTGGGAATAGTATCGATGGTGAAAGACACCATAGCAATTAAAGAGGTCTTTGTTGATGCTCATCATGAACTTAAACCAAAAGAGCTTTTATCTAGTATCTCTGTTTCTGGATCTAAACTACATGAAAGTCTAAAATCGACCTTAGCTATGACCCTTGAACAAGAAACGGGTGTCTCTGTTCAGACGATGGGCCAGGCTGTTGCAAAACCAGTATTGCGGGGTTACACAGGTGACAGATTCCTATTAACAGAAAATGGTATCACTACAGGGGACCTTTCAAACACGGCAACAGATCACGCTATAAGCTTTGATATGACTTCATTTAACAATGCTAGAATTGTTCGAGGTCCAGAAACATTACTCTTTGGTTCCAACACTATCGGTGGAGTCATTGATGTATCTAGGCAATCAAATCTTGATCTGAGATTTAAAAAGGTTAGATTTTTTTCTTTGTTTGGTACGGAGTCATCGAACAATGGAGCATTCGGTAATGTTACAATTCATATTCCGTTTAAAGGAATAGCTACTGGCGATGATTTTGAGCTTAAAACAATTGTAAAACACCAGTTGAAATTTTCTTTATTACATAGATATGCAGATAACCAAACAACCCCACTAGGTGAATTGAATAATACTGGTTTGTCAAATGATGAACTGACTGCAAGTTATTCATTCTTCGGAAAATCACACCGCACAACTATGTCTTATGAGCAATTGAAAATGGATTATGGAATACCTGGAAGCCCTGAAGGTCACATTGATGGTGTTGATTTAAAAATGGATAAATACTCGCAGAAACTTAACCATCATAGAGACATATCCTTTCTTAGCTTTCAAACGTTTGACTTAGACCAGCGTTTTATAAACTATAATCATTCTGAGTTTGTGACTGGATCAGACAATGCTTCTGTTTCTATGGGGCAAAATCTGTTTTCTATCCAAGGGAAATTAGCTGGCGATCATTTAACTATTGGATCATTGATTCAATATCGTGATTTTAGGGCAGGAGGGTTTTATTGGACTCCCGATACGGAAGAATTTAGGGTTTCCATTTTTGGCCTTTTTCAGAAGAAGGTAAATAAGACTACTCTACAACTATCCTCAAGGTTTGAGCACTTATCTGTTAATCCAGAAACTTCATTCCTTTTTATGTCAAACTTAGATGAGAGTAAAATAAGAAAAAGAAACTTCACTATCCTTACAGGTTCTGCCGGTCTATTTAGATCATGGGATAATTTAGATGTTTCACTTGCTACAATGATTACCGGACGAGCTCCAGACCTAGACGAACTCTATTCTGATGGGCCACACTTGGGTACCTATTCATATGAGATTGGACAACCAAATTTAGGTCTAGAAAGAACTATTGGTGTTGAAAGCTCTTTAGAATATAAAGGACAAATAAAACTAACGGGATATTATAACTATAGCCCTAATTATCACATTAGTACAGCTCTGGGTAATACATATGAGCCTGGCGCTGACTGGATTGAATGGGGTAGTGGGTCAAGTGGTTGGCTTTATAAATATCAGATGAAAGGATTAAAGGCTCATATATATGGTTGGGAGTCTGAAATTATATTCCCAGTAAACAAAACAGTTAATCTCATTGGAAACACCTCTGTTGTTAGAGGAGAAAACATATCTCAAGGTAGAAACTTAGAATACATGCCTCCAGACAAGATTCAGCTATTAACAGAATTTAATTTCAAACCTTTAGACATAGGTTTTAATATTAAAAAAGTATTTCCACAAAAAAGGTTAGGTCAGTTCGAGACAAAAACTGATGGATATGCTGTGTTGGATATTACAGGCAGCTATACAGTTAGATCGTCAAAGCTATCCCATAAATTTATCTTTCAAATAGATAACATTTTTAATGAGGTGTACTATAACCATCTATCTAGGATAAAAAGCGTTATGCCTGAAAAGAGACAAAGCATAAATATCCAATATAGATTAGCATTTTAGCCTTTAAGCTGTAATTAATAACTAACAAAAAAGGGAGCAAATAATTGCTCCCTTTTAATATATAAAAACTCTTTTAGATGATAGCTCAGTCAGCCCAAGATGCTTTTAATAAACAAACAGAGGGATCTTTAGTATTAGACACTAGAACATAACCATCTTTATAAGCTAATCCTTCAGACTCGCCTGTTGATTCTCCATCT
>JAYNUL010000062.1:0-1357 GCA_038281125.1 Fidelibacterota bacterium
TAATTGGTAACCTGGTAGTCTCATTTTTACTGGGGGCTTCATTTTTATTTGTTGGGGCATCGCATGAAATGACTTCACCTATGCTTATTCCTATGTTTTTGGCATTTGGTCTAACATTTTTAAGAGAGATAATTAAGGATGTTGCCGATATAGAAGGAGATCTCTCATTGGGGCTTAAAACCTACCCAATCATATCCGGAGTAGATTCCTATAGAAGATTTATAATTTCATTGTGCTTACTGGTAGGACTTTTCTCTTTAGTCCCTTATCTGATAGGAATCTATGGGTTAAGTTATCTTTTATTACTTATAATTGGTGTTGAAATACCATTGGCAATAATCATGTTTATTTTTTTTAAAAATCCATCTATTTCATCTGCGATTTTTAGTGCTAGGTTACTAAAATTCAGCACCTTAATAGGTCTACTTTCAATATATTTTGGAACAGTATAATGAAATCCGAATTTGTTCACTTACATAACCATTCTGACTATAGTCTGCTCGATGGAGCTCAACGAATTGATCAATTAGTCGGTACAATTGATGAGCTAAATATGGATGCGGTTGCCTTAACTGAGCATGGCAACATGTTTAGCGTTGTTCCTTACTATAAACAAGCTAAGGAAGCTGGTGTAAAACCAATTATTGGATGTGAGATATATGTTGCAACTGGCTCTAGGTTTGATAAACACCAGATGCCTGGTGGGGGCTGGGGGAACAATCATCTGATTTTACTTGCTCAGAATTCTACGGGGTACAAGAACTTGATGAAACTTGTTACTGCTGGCTATTTAGAGGGGTTTTACTACAGACCCAGAATTGATAAAGAGTTATTGCGTGAATACAATGAAGGTCTTATCTGTTTGTCTGGTTGTTTAAAGGGAGAGGTCCCAGAAAAAATGTTAAATGGTGATTATGAAGGAGCAAGAAATGCGGCTATTGAATATTCAGAGATTTTTGCGGACAGATACTTTTTAGAAATTCAGAATCATGGCATCCCAGAGGAAGAGGCCAATATCCAAAACATGAAAAAACTATCTTCAGATTTAGGCCTACCACTTGTTTGTACTAATGATGCTCATTATTGTAAACAGAGTCATTCTGAAGCCCATGATATACATATCTGTTTAGGGACTGGTAAAGAGCGGAGCGATCCAAATCGATTGAGGTATGCAACACCAGAGTTTTATTTTAAGACTCAAGATGAAATGCATCATCTATTTAAAGAGTTTCCTCAAGCGATTGAAAATACAAGGCGCATTGCTGATAGCATAGATTTATCACTGCCAATGGGTGAATCTCATTTACCAAATTTTCCGATACCAGAATCAGCAAACACAGATGATCCAGATGAATAT
>JAYNUL010000062.1:1457-6766 GCA_038281125.1 Fidelibacterota bacterium
AGAGGCGAGGTAATCGACTATATTAAAGATCAATATGGAGATAGCTCCGTAACACAGATTATTACATTTGGTAAGATGAAAGCAAAACAAGTGGTCAGAGATGTTGGTAGGGTTATGGGGTACTCATTTTCTGATGTAGATAAAATAGCAAAAGCAATCCCTAATGAATTAAATATAACATTAGATAAAGCACTGGAAAAAAGCCCCGAATTATCAGATATGGCAGATGGTGACTATAAAGAGCTGATGGAGCATTCAAAAGTTTTAGAAGGTATGAATCGGCACGCTTCAATACACGCAGCAGGTGTTGTCATTGCACCTGGTGAGCTTACTGATTATGTCCCGCTTTATAAGTCTACCACTGATGATGTAACCAGCCAATATGATATGAAAGGATTGGAAGATCTAGGATTGTTGAAGATGGACTTCTTAGGCTTACGTAATCTAACCGTTATAGATAAAGCTATTAAGCTCATTGAGGCAAATGGTGAATCAGTTGATATTGAAAAATTATCATTTGAAAATTCTGAGGTTTATAAACTCTTTTCTAAAGGGCATACCATTGGAGTCTTTCAATTTGAGTCTTCCGGTATGCGTGAATTTTTAAAAAAGCTTCAACCCACTGTTTTAGAAGATTTAATTGCGATGAATGCCCTGTATCGTCCTGGGCCAATGTCAAATATTGATGATTTTATTTCAAGGAAACATGGGAAGAAAAAAATTGCTTATCCCCATCCTTTGATGGAACCCATCTTGAAAGAAACTTATGGTATTATAGTTTACCAAGAGCAAGTAATGCAGATAGCCCATGAAATTGCTGGATTTACGCTCGCAGAAGCAGATATCATGAGACGAGCGATGGGTAAAAAGATTAAATCCTTAATGGATGAATTATCCATAAAATTTGTATCAGGTGCTGAGCAAAGAGGTATTCAAAAGAAGAAAGCAGAAGAAATTTTTTCATTAATTGAAAAGTTTGCTCAATACGGATTTAACAAAAGTCATTCGACAGCGTATGCTTATGTTGCATATCAAACGGCTTGGTTAAAAGTTCGTTTTTCAGCTGAATTTATGAGTGCCAATTTAACTAGTGAGATGGGGAGTATTGATAGAATAGTCGTTTTGATAAATGAATGCAAAAAAATGGGAATAGAAGTTCGTCCCCCTGATATCAATGTTTCATTTGAAGACTTTAGACCTATTGATAATAAAACTATTTCATATGGACTAAATGCTATCAAAAATGTTGGGACAAAGGCTCTTGAAACCATTATCAAGGAAAGAATCAGTAGCGGTCCATATAAAAACATTTTTGATATTTGTTCTAGAGTAGAGCAGCAAAAGGTCAATAAGCGAGTATTGGAGAGTTTAGTATATTCTGGAAGCATGGATTCTTTGGAAGGGAGTCGGGCTCAAAATCTTGATGCCGTGGATATTGCCATAAAATATGGTCAAAAAATTCAGCAGGAGGTAGATAAAAACCAGGTTGATTTATTTGGGACTGGAGAAAGCCAAAATGAATTAATTAAAACTCCTACTCTAGGCAATAGTGAAGAGTGGTCAGAAAAAGAAGCATTATCTAAGGAAATGGAGGTGTTGGGACTTTATGTTTCCGGGCATCCTCTATTAGAGCATGCAGATGATTTAGAAGAATTCACAACAGTGTCCTTTGAGGAGGGTCAAGAAATATCAAAAAAAGATACAGTTCTTGTTGGTGGGATGATAACAAAAATCGTAAGAAGGTATGACAAGCGCAATAGAGAAATGGCATTCTTCGATCTAGATTGTTTAGGCGGGCATGCAGAGATAGTTGTCTTTAGTGATTGCTATAAATCATATGGCAATCTCATTGATGACGGGAAAGTTGTTTTTGTTAGGGGTAAACCTTCAGAAACTTCAGATTTCTCTGATTTAAAAATTCTCTCTGATGAAATTATTTCAGTTGAAAATGTTCGAGACAGGCTCTCACAGTGTTTAAACATAAAATTCGCAATTGGTAAGGTTGAAACTAGTGACATTGATGATTTAATGGCCATATCCAAGTCGAATCCAGGAGGTTGTAAGCTGTTATTCCATCTGCCAAATCCTGATTCTCCAAAACCATTAAAAGTTTTAGCCCACAATGTTAGCGTATCAACAAACATAACATTTATCAAACAGTTGAGGGACAAATATGGTAAAGACAATGTTTGGATTGATTAATTGATAGCTGTTCTCCAAAGAACATCCAATGCGAGCGTTTCAGTAAAAGATAAAATCATTGGGCAGATTAAAGACGGAGTAGTTGTTCTACTAGGCGTAAAAAGAGGAGACTCCTATAAGGAATCAGAATATCTTGCTCAAAAAGTATCAAAACTTCGAATATTTAATGATAAACAAAATAAAATGAATCTTTCTTTAGTAGACATATCTGGTTCAGTACTTGTAATTAGTCAATTCACTCTATGCGCTGATACAAGAAAAGGAAGAAGACCAAGCTTTGTAAATGCCGAGTCTCCAGAACTGAGCAAGAAGCTTTATAATAAATTTATATCATGCCTTGCAGATAAAGGCCTAGAGGTTCAATCTGGGGAGTTTGGTTCAAATATGGATGTTAAGTTAGTAAATAATGGGCCTGTTACTTTTGTATTAGATAGCGAGGATTGAATTAAATTTTATTGCTAACAGGCGTATTTTCTCAGAGCAATCTTAATTATGATGTAAAAAGTCGCATACTTAACTTATTTGTTATATGGAACGTAAGATAAGAATTGTTATGGCTAAACCAGGCTTAGATGGTCATGATAGGGGGATTAAAGTCCTTGCGGCAGCTTACAGAGATGCTGGTATGGAAGTGATCTATCTTGGCCTACGTCAGACCCCTGAAATGATTGTTAGTTCAGCTTTGCAAGAAGATGCAGACGTGATTGCATTATCAAGCCTAAATAATGCCCACAACACAATATTTGTAAATGTTCTTAGTTTGATGGAACAAAAAGGATTGGATAACGTACTGCTTGTAGGGGGGGGGATCATTCCCAAAAAAGATATGGAAGTTCTGGAGAATAAAGGAGTGGGGAAACTTTTTGGCCCTGGGACGCCTGTTCAAGAAACTATTGATTATATAACAAATTGGGTAAAATCAAATAGGCGATAAGGTGGATTTTAAAAATCAAATAGAATTAGAGCTTTACTTTGCAGATCATTTTGATACCATTCTGTTTCCGGTCCTTGCTGACCTTTATTTTAGGCAAGACGATCTAAGAAGAGCTAGAAAAGTTTGCGAAATAGGTTTAAAACATCATGAAAATGATTCTGCTGGTTTATTTCTCTTAGCACAAATTGAAAAGCAAGAAGGTAATCTAAAAGAGGCAGAAAAACTATTAGAGAGAGTCTTGCTGGTCACCCGAGATCATCTATCTGCAGCAGAGGCATTGTGTGAGATTCAAACTGTACTTGGAAGAGCAACCAATAGATTGCTTAAGTCATGGAAGCGCGTTTTAGATCTTAATCCGAAGCATGAGACAGCGCAAAGTTTCATAAAAAAAATTGAAGGCGATAGTGAAAAACAAAAGCCAAAGGCTGTTACAAAAACCAGAGTTAAGCCTAAGCCTACAGCTGAAAAGGAAGCCAGTGTTCCCAAAAAGCCAAACAACAATGTTCCGCCACCTCCAGCTATCAACGACTTAAGCGAGCCATTAAAAGTCAGTTCTAGACTTGCTACATTTACTCTTGTCTCTGTACTTAAAAATCAAGGTTTGTTTTCACAAGCGCTTGATGTGCTTGAGGCTTTGGAAGAAAAAGGTGAAAGCCAAGAAGCTATTTCACTAGAGAGAGATACTATTCAGACACTAATTGAGAGATCAAAGAAGGATTAATTCCCCATGAGCGATACCATTTATTTTAAAAGACAAAACAGGCTTAAAGAGGTTCTTGGAGGCAAAGGCCTTGATGGAATGCTTATTACCAACCTTACTAATATTAGATATATATGTGGTTTCACTGGTTCAGCGGCATCGTGCTTGGTTACTCCAAGCGGGCAATATTTTATTACTGATGGAAGGTATATCGAACAATCAAAATCTCAGGTAAAAGGATTTGAAAGATACATTGATATGAGCTCTCATTTTAACCAAATAAAAGAAAATAAACTTAATCCTGGCGGGCTTAAAATTGCATTTGAGGGTGACCATATGAGCTATGCCCAATATGAAAAAATGACTGAAACATTTTCAGATACTTCTTGGGAAAATTGTTCTATGATTCTTGAAGATCTTGCATCTGTCAAAGATGACTACGAGTTAGATTGCATACGAGTTGCAGTAGAGGTTACTGATAAGGTATATGAAGAAATTCTACCAATGCTATCCCCTGGGCACACCGAAAAAGATGTGGCCAATGCAATGGTATCAAAATATCGTGAGTACTCTGAAGGAGAAGCATATTCCCCAATAGTTGCAACAGGTCCTAATGGAGCTCTCCCTCATGCGATTCCAACAGATAGAGAATTTAAAAAAGGTGATTTTGTTGTGATTGATGCTGCAGCCAAATATGCAGGATACCATGCCGACATGACAAGGACTCCAATCATTGGAGAGTCAACGTCTAAGCATGAAGAAATTTATTCTATAGTTAAAGAATCACAGCAGCGTGCATGCGATGCAGCAAAAGCCGGGGTTCCTTGTAAAAAAGTAGATTCTGTGGCTAGAGATTATATTAGAGAAATGGGATATGGAGAATATTACACACATGGTACCGGGCACGGACTTGGTCTAGAGATCCACACATCTCCTAGATTCAGTCCACAAAGTGATCAAATATTAGAAAAAAATAATGTAATGACCATAGAGCCTGGAATCTATCTTGCTGGTTGGGGAGGTGTTAGAATAGAGGATGATGTAATTATTGGTGAAGGGGGTTGTGAAATATTGAATAAAACAACAAAGGACATGGTTGTTTTAAACTAGCTCTACCCTTTTGGGATTTCACATATGGTAGATATTTATACCAATCCGGATTTGTATGATTCAATTCACCATGATTATGAATGGGACAAGACTTTAATTAAAGCTATTGCAAAGGATATAAATGGCCCGGTTCTTGAACTCGCTTCAGGCACAGGCAGATTAACACAGCCTATTCTTGAATTAGGCTTGCAATACAAAGGTTTGGAGTTAAGCCAACCCTTTTTAGATCGGGCAAAAATGAAGTTCGGTGATACTGCTGATTTTATTCTTGGAGACATGCGCGATTTTGATTTACAGATGGAATTTGATTTAATTTTTATAGGCTTTAACTCCTTCCTCCATAATCTTAAAATAGAGGATGCT
>JAYNUL010000062.1:6866-8484 GCA_038281125.1 Fidelibacterota bacterium
AACAGAGTACAACTATAGAATGAGAATGTATTATCCACATGAGATGGATATTTTACTATCGGACAATGGGTTTACTATCATGGAGAAATTTGGCAACTATCAAAGAGATCCAATGGATAGTAATAGTGATATGCAAATTTATGTATCAGAACGAAACTAAATCATTTGATCTGGAGTATTCAGTCCAGCAATTAAAAAAAGTTGATCCAGCCTTAACAGAAATGTTCAACCAAGTTCAAGTCAATCCACTGGAACCTGAAAAAAACTATTTTCAATCATTGACACGCTCTATTATTTACCAACAGTTGAGCGGGAGTGCTGCGAAAAAAATATTCAATAGATTTAAAAAAATTTATTCTATTAACGCTTTCCCAAAACCAAAAGATGTATTTTCAACAGATATTGAAATTTTACGATCATCAGGCCTATCGTATAACAAAGCACAATACATTAAGAACATAGCCAAAGCTTTTCTTGATGAGCCAGACACCTATAATAATCTTGCTAAAATGGGTGATGAGGATATAATTCAAACGTTGACCAAGGTAAAAGGTATTGGTCTATGGACCGCACAAATGTTTTTGATGTTTACTTTAAATCGTCCGGATATTTTCCCAGCAACAGATCTTGCAATGCAAAAAGGGTACCAGGCATTTTTTAAACTTCGGGAACTACCTAAGCCTAGTGAAATGATTAAAAAATCAGAACTATGGGTCCCCTACAGAACTACTGTAAGTCTTTATTTATGGGCTGTTTTGGAAGGACCATTTGAGTGGTGATATGATTAAAACCATCTTCTTTGACATTGGGGGGGTGTTGATTGATATTCATCCTGAAAAGACGTACCAATATATAAGTGATTGTGTTGATCTTAGCCCGGATATTATAGAAAAGAAATTCCCCTGGGAGGCACACAATGAATATGAAAAAGGAAATATCAGTGATAGAGATTGGTTTATGGCCGTAAAGGAAGCACTACCACAACCATGCTGTCTTAAAGAATCAGACTTTTGGAAAGGATGGAAACTGTTATTAGGGGAAGAAAAAAAAACCTTATCGATAATGCAAAAACTAAAATCAAACTATAATATTTGGTTACTATCAAACACTAATTCCAAACACATACAAGATGAAATAGAAATAAATTATTTATTTCCTAAGCTAGTTGACGGTGCAATATACTCTTTTGAAGTTGGACATAGAAAGCCAGGCGAAGATATATATAAGATTGCGTTGGAAACCGCTAAGGTGTTTGCCCCTGAAGAAAGTCTTTTCATTGATGATCTATATGAAAATATTCAAGCAGCCAGAAATCTTGGAATGAATGCAATTCACTTTCAATCAATTGAAAAATTAAAAGTTGAATTAAACAATATGGGACTGAAGCTATAATAGGTTAATGATGAAAAAAATTATTCTAATAAGTTTTATGATGAATGCCTTAGTGAATGCTGCGGGCACTTGGATGTGGAATAACCGGACACATGGAGAGTTAAAGTGGACCACAATTGAAACGGAACATTTCAATATCCACTACCACCAAAATCTAGATAAAATTGCAACACAAGGTGCCTCTATTGCAGAACAAATAAGGCCTACGCTAATGAAGCAAATGGGC
>JAYNUL010000063.1:0-8479 GCA_038281125.1 Fidelibacterota bacterium
CCAATTGCATCTGGAGTAGACAAAATTAGTCTACCATCCTCCCAAGTAGGATTTGGTCCAGAAATCCCCTTCAACTGACGAACAATTGCATGCGGGTCAAGTCCAGATCGCAATGATAATGAGATCAATCTACTAATTGCTTCAGATTGAGCGGCTGCATTTCCACCCGCTTTTCCAATAGTTGTAAAGACTTCACACAATCCATTTTCATCTTCATTAATTGTTATATATAGAGTTCCTTCTCCTGTTCGTATACGCCTAGTCACTCCAGATGTTTGGGTTGGTCTTGTACGTGGACTTTTATCTGTAGATGGCTCTAAAGATAGTTGGCTGCTTTCTACTGTTTCGTCAGCTTTATTTTCACCTTCTTCAGTGACAAGAATTCCTTCTCGACTACCTTCACGATAAACGGTTATACCTTTAAGTCCAGCTTCATATGCAGTCATGTATATATCCGCTATTGTTTCAACTGTAATATTTTCTGCTAAATTAACTGTGGAAGATATTGATGAATCAATATACTTTTGGATTGTTCCCTGCATTTTGACTCTAAAGTAAGGGTCAATATTATGTGCTGTGACAACGTGTTCTGGTAAATCTTCATCAGTCTCAAACAACTTTTCTATAATAGGGTGATATACTGTGTATTCTTTGAAAGATTTGCCATAACCGTCATTTTCTTTCACACGTCTTTTATATGATGTCGCAAAGATTGGTTCCACGCCTGAAGTAACCCTGGAAACAATTGCTCCACTTCCTGTAGGTGCAACAGTTGTCAAAGTGCAATTTCTAATGCCATCTTTTTTAATTTTTTCTTGCAATGACTTGGGTAGGTTTTTAACAAACTTACTTTTTGAATAGCCTTGCCAGTCAAAATTGGGATATTGACCTTTTTCAACTGCTAATTGAGCACTGGTTTCATAAGCAGTATCCCTGAAAATTTGCATAATCTGATCGATAGTCTGGAGTGCATCTTCACTGTCATATTTTATGCCTAATCGTACGAGCATGTCTCCAAGGCCTAATATTCCAAGTCCCACTCTCCTATCATTTTTAGCATTTTCTTTTTGATCTTCCAATGCGTGACGATCCATATTATAGTCAACCACATTGTCTAGAAATCTAGTACCAATAGCGACTGTTTCTTTAAACTGGTCTATCATAAAGTTTCCATTATCATCTACAAACCTTTCTAGATTAACAGCTCCAAGATTGCAGCATCCACCATCTGGGAGTGGCTGTTCAGCACAGGGGTTTGTAGATACTAAGGGTGAACAATATTCTGCATTGTGATAGTCTTTCATCGTATCCCAAAATAAAAGTCCAGGCTCAGCGCTTGAGTGTGCATGTTTGATAATGTTATCCCATAATTCTTTTGCTTTTACGGTTTCATAAATCTCGCCCTCATATGTTAGGTCAAAATCATTATCTTCTTTTACTGCTTCCATGAAATCATGAGTAAGTAGGACAGATATATTGGAGTATTTTACCATGTCTATATCACCAGTTTTAATACTAATAAACTTTTTGATGTCTGGATGATCTATTCGAAGTGTTTGCATGTTAGCACCTCTGCGTCCATGCTGAGCTATGGTGTTGGTGTTTTCACTGAATAAATTCATAAATCCTGTTGGACCACATGATTCGCCTCCTGTTCCATTGATTGCTTTACCAGATGGTCTTAGAACTGATAGGTCATGGCCACAACCACCACCATATTTATAGGTTAGGGCTTCATTAATAATCGTGTCATATATTGACTTGATTGAGTCGTCTCTAACTGCTACTACATAACAATTGTTTAGAGTTGTTGTAATATCTTCACGGCCAGCACCATGCATAATTCTTCCACCTGGCACAAATCTAAAATCTTCCAATATAGAGAAGAATTTCTTCTCCCACTCTTTTCTTAATTTTTTTGTTTTTTCAACGGAGGCTAATGCATTTGCTTGTCTTGTCCACATCTGGTATGGATGTTCTTCCCATGGTGCTAAGTATTTTTGTTTTAATACATCAGATCCTAAAGTGTCATTATCATAATATTTTTGAATGGTAAACTGACTGGGTATATTTTCGCTTTCCTTCTTTTCTAATGTCCCAAGAGGGGGTACAATAGGATTTTCAAGGGGATTATTGGTTGATTCTTTAAGGGTTAGGTCAAGTTCCATTGCTTCGGCCATTCTATATTCCTATTTTGTGAAAGCAGGTTATTTATTTTCTAACTTTCGTTAAGTAAAATCAAAAAAGGATGAAAAATGAAAGCGTAGTATTACGCAATGTTGGCTTAAATGAATATAGAAAAACCAACATATTTTATTCAAGCACTAAACTTGAAAACTTTGAAAATAATTCTAAAAATTATCAAAAGTTTTAAATCATAGGATCCATAAAAGGTATAAAGAGTTGTCCTTTTTGGTGTTTGTACAAAGTGGTAACTTAGATGGATACATTTTTTCAATTATATGTTTTCCAATCTTAGCATTAGTTTAATATCAAATTAAAAAAAGGATAAATATATGAAAGAATTATTAGGAGCAGTTGCAATACACATACTATTTGCAGCTATAATAATTTTATTGATTCTCAAAGTTTCATAAGGTCTTACAGTAGATGACAATCCCGCTAATTGCAATTATTGGAAGACCTAACGTTGGGAAATCAACGTTTTTCAACAGGCTTCTTAGCCAGCGTCAAGCCATTGTGGATGCAGAAGAAGGAATTACCAGAGATAGAATATATGGTGATGTCGAGTGGAATGGTAGACTGCTTAAGTTTGTGGATACTGGTGGTTACATTCCTGAAGATATTGATCAATTCAATTCTGTTGTTAGAGAACAGGCGCAAGCTGCGATGTCAGAATCAGATCTGATTCTATTTTTAGTTGACGGTAAAGAGGGCCCTACATCCAGTGACCAGGCTCTTGCACGCCTGGTTAGAAAAAGTAATAAGGCTTACCTTTTTATTGTTAATAAATGTGATGGTTTTCAAACAGATCATTTAGCTCACCAGTTTCATGAATTTGGACTCGACGTCCCAATCCCAATATCTGCTCTTAACGGTAGATATATTGGTGACCTTTTAGATTCAATCTTAGAAAAACTAAAAATACCAAATGATCTTGACAGCCAGCCTCAAGCGTCACAACTTAGGTTATCTATTGTTGGCATGCCGAATGTTGGGAAATCATCTTTAACAAATACTCTATTAAAAAAAGATAGATCAATTGTGACTCCTATAGCTGGCACTACGAGAGATTCAATTGATGCAGAACTCAAATGGTACGGAAAAAAAATTACATTAGTCGACACCGCTGGACTCAGAAAACTAGCAAAAATAAAGGATAAGATTGAATATTATTCAACAGTACGTACCAGAAATGCAATAGCAAATTCTAATGTAGCAATGGTTCTTATTGACGCAGAAAAAGGCTTTGGTAAACAAGATAAAAATATATTGAATGATGTTATTTCAAAAGGGAAGGGAATGATAATCATTGTCAATAAATGGGATCTTATAAAAAAAGATACCTTTACTATGAAATCCTTTGAAGATCTAATTAGGAGCGAGTTTAAAGCCCTAGATAATTACCCGATATTATTCATTTCAACATTGACAAAACAACGTATACATCGAGTACTAGAGGTTGCCTGGGATGTTCACACTCGTGGCAGAAAAATGATATCAACAAAAAAGCTTAACGAAGTTTTATCAAAAATCCTGGCAAAGAATCCACCTCCCTTTGAACAGGGTAAAACAATCAAAATAAAATATGCGACTCAAGTAAGTTTTGAGCCAGTAGTAATTGCATTATATGCGAATTATCCAAAAAAAGTAAAAACCTCTTACAAGAGGTATATGGAGAATCAAATTCGTGAAAATTTTGATTTTATGGGAATTCCAATTAATCTTTCATTCAGGCGAAAATGATCTATCATATCATGACCTGATACATTCTTATTTGGGATAGTATCATAACTGAAAATAATAAATCAATTATTTAAGATAATCCTATTTTTAATCATCGACCATTTGTTAAGATCATCTGAAGTGTAAACTATTCCTTCTTTTGTTGCAGCACTAAAAACTTGTTTAATATCTTCTCCATAAGCAATTCTATTTATTGCAATAAAGTCTTCTCTATCTGCAATTCTTGTAATGAGTTCAATATCTTTTCCAATAGTTTGAGAGTTTTTGTTTTCTAACTTATATATACGTCCGTGATTAGTTAAGTAAACAAATCCTGTTATGGTTGGTGCAAATCCAAAACTATAAGAGGTTGATTCAACTACATATTCACTTTTATTATTTATCAAAAGGTCAATTGCCTTTAGTTTTTCACTAGATAAGCCTTTCCCAGGTTTCCCAGGTTCTCCTTTTGGACCTTGAATACCTTGAATACCTTGAATACCTTGAATACCAGGTTCTCCCTTTGGACCTTGTGGAAGAAGACTTGGTATACATCCTTCTGAAATGAAAATTACTAAAGAATAAAATAGTAAGGTTTTTATTATACTCATATTAGGTACGGAAGGGCTCTTGAATATGCCATGGACATGATAATCAATAATTCTGATAATAAAGCTGAAATAAAAAAATAGAGCGCAAGACGTATGTTTTCATTTTTTACTTGATTTATAGTACCAAGTGCGAAAACTTGAGATGCGAACATTTCATACAATCCATCTTCACTCTCCGCAATTGATTTTAAATATACAGCATATTCACTTGAATTTTTAAAACGACTAATTCCAGCAAAAAAGGTAGGGTTAATTATCTCATCTTTTTCGATATCCTCATAGTCATTTTGAATTTTATATTTACTTATCCATTTAGATATTTGATTAAAAAAGTTGAAACCATATCCCTCCTCTATTTCACCTGTTCTTCGCTTGCTTATTCTGGGTACAATAACTCTTACAAGGTAATAAATTGTTCCCATTGCTGATGTGAAGTAGATCATCATCATCAAGAAGATAAAGAAGTTCATTTGAACTTTTGGAAAATGAACAATAAAAAACACCATAAATACTCCCAATATGGATAGGAGAGTAAATGCTTTTTGATCAGTACGTTGTATGACTTGCTGCTCTCCAGAAAGAACCTGTAGAAGCGCACTAAATTCCTTATTATTTTCCATAATTAATTTTCATTTAATTGGACAAAAGCTTATTAAAATGGATAAATTATTCCTAAGGATAATCATTAAAAAGTTAGGTGTTAATTTCAAGGGAATATATTAATAAAGTCTTCTTGTGAAAATAGCAATTATTCTCTAATATGAGATCCCTATATTAGACTACATAAAATATGATCGCGGGGTGGAGCAGTCTGGTAGCTCGCAGGGCTCATAACCCTGAGGTCGGAGGTTCGAATCCTTCCCCCGCTACAATAAAAACCCGTCAATTTGACGGGTTTTTTTATTTGATTTCTACTAGTACAATACCAGTTTAAGTTTGTAATTCAAACAAAATTTTAATCTTAGCTTGAAATTTCAAATGTAGATAAATAGTTAATCCTCAATCTGAGAATCCTTTTTAGCTTGTGGCTTAACCTTTCTAATTAAATCTTCTGAGAGTGCATGTTGAAGCTTCATCCAAAAGCTTGGATTTTCATCTTTTAAGTTTTTCAACCTCTCGCTATTCCAAGATACAAAAAATAGTTCCTCATTTGCATGTACATCAGCTGATGCTGGTTCTCCTGATAAAAAACTAATTTCTGCTATGAAAGTACCTCTTGTCAAGTTTGCAATTGGTTTTCCATTCACCTCTACATTTGCAGACCCAGATAAAACCAGTAAAAGGTTTTTTTGATGTTCACCTGATTTTATAAGGTATTCATCATTTACGGATTTAATTGTACCCATATTCCAAAAATAAAGAAATTCACTTGAAGTAAGACTCTCAAATATGCCATCATACAGGTCCCGTATTTCTTCTGGAATCATTTTTGGGCGTCTCTCTAATAATATCTTTATAATATTGTAAGTATTTACGACAACAAATATTGCTGTCCAAAAAGCTGCTGATAAATTATCTGCGTAAAAATAATGATAAGTAAATAATGATAGTTGCGCTGCAGTGAGAGTTGTACGCAGCCACAATACTTCTCTTATAGCAAGTGCGATAAACGTTAAGGCATAGCCAATATTTAAAATTATAATGGATTGATCCATATACAAATTAGACCTTATCTGTTGTAAAAAATTTAATGGAATTATAAACTATAATTAAATCATTATTGATGATATGATTATAAATTTTGTTGTGCTAATAAATCATCAAACTAATTTTTTTAAGTCAGCCTCACCAAATGGAAATCATTGAAAAGAAAACCATAATTGAAATTCTCAATAGAGTTGATTTACTATACGAAATTGAACAAGGTTTCATCTCTTATTCTCAGGGTAATTGTGTGATACCACCAATTGGCGAGCTAACATTTGATGAACCTCCAGGCGATGTACATATAAAATATGGATATATTAAAGGTCAATCAAATTATGTAATAAAGATCGCCTCAGGACATTGGAAAAACCATGAACTAGGTATACCAAATGGTAATGGTATGATGCTTTTATTTAATCAACAAACTGGACAACCGTTAGCTATTTTAATTGACAATGGAATATTAACAGACATTAGAACTGCTATTGCAGGCCAGATTTGTGCAAAAAACTTTTCAAACAAAGTTAAAAGGATTGGTGTAATTGGAACTGGGACGCAGGCGAAACTTCAAGTTGAATATTTAAAAAATATCACAAAATCAAGGGATGTAATGGTATGGGGAAGAGATGAAAAAAAAATGGACCAATATAAGCAGCATATGGAAAAGATTGGTTTTGAAGTAACCCTTTGTAATTCGCCACATGAAGTAGCATCCGAATGCAATCTGATTATTACGGCTACAGCAAGTGAAGATTATATCCTTTCCAATGATGATATATTAGAAGGAACGCATATTAATGCAATTGGATCTGATACTCCTAGTAAACGAGAATTGGGTCCAGGAATTATTGAGAAAGCTGATTTAGTTATTGCAGATAGTATTGAACAATGCAGACATAGAGGAGAAATTGCATGTTCTATTAGAGATGGTAATTTAAATCTTGATAATGTTGTTGAATTAGGCGATGTCCTATCTGGAAAAATTTCTGGAAGGGAGTCTGAATCACAAATTACAGTATCTGATTTAACTGGGGTTGCGGTTCAGGATATAAAAATTGCCAATTCAGTCTTTAAGAAATTCATGGAGGATAAAAATGAAATTTGAAGAATTTCAATTGGAACGAAACCAATCACTTTTTGAGAATGAGGTAGATTATAATTTATCAGAAAGTGGTGTACATCCATTAAAAATTTCAGAGATTCTTTCTAGTGAGGAGCAAAACCAAATTCTAGACAAAGAACTCTATTATGGATATACAAATGGAACTCCTGAATTACGACAAAGAGTTCTTGATATTTATGATCAAAATTTAAGTTTAGACAATGTTTTAATAACCTCTGGATCTGCAGAAGCAAATTTTTTATCAATTATGACACAGTTGGATGCTGGTGATGAAATAGTTTATATGGTGCCTAATTATTTACAAATATTCCATCTTGCCCGTAGTCTTGGTATTATAGTTAAAACTCTTCCAATAAGGCAAGAATTAGGCTGGCAATGGGACCCTGACGAACTAAAAAAACTTGTATCATCAAAAACAAAAATGATAGTAGTGTGTAATCCAAACAATCCAACAGGTGCTATAATGCGTGATGAAATTATGGATCTAGTTATTAAACTAGCTGAGGAAAATGATTGTTGGATTCTCTCAGATGAAGTATATAGAGGAGCAGAATTAAAAGGAGATGAGTGTAGGTCATTTGCTTTTTCCACAGAAAAGACTATTGTTAATTCAGGTCTGTCTAAAGCATATAGTCTTCCAGGTTTGCGCATTGGATGGACGGTTGGTTCAAAGAAATACATCAATAAAGCTTGGTCCTTTCATGATTTTACTGTAATCAATGTTTCCTATCTAAGTGATTGGATAGCCTCAAAAATTCTTGAGTACAATAGGAGAAAAAAAATCTTAAACCGGACCAAAGATCATCTGAACCACAATTTAAATATTTTAAAAGATTGGGGAATGGATATTCCATCTATTGAAATATCAAAACCAGAAGCAGCAGCGATAGCATTTGCGAAAATAAATCTCAATATGAGCTCTGAAGAATTTGTTTTTGATTTGAGGGACAATTACAGTGTATTACTTACTGCTGGGAGTTGGCATGGGCTAGAAGGATATGTGAGATTTGGATACGGAACCCCAACTAAATATATCGAAGAAGCTCTAAGTAGAGTCAAGACCTATTTGGCTAAAAAAGGGATATAAAATATTAATTAATATATAACAATAAGCTTAAGTTAAAAGTATTAACCAACCGTCTTAAATGTCTTTTATTAACCCATATATTTTTCGAGAGTACGACATTCGTGG
>JAYNUL010000064.1:0-8410 GCA_038281125.1 Fidelibacterota bacterium
ATTCCTGCTTTGGCCATTCCTCGAATAGTTTTTTCAGGTATTGCGTTCACATAGTCCATATCACCTTTCATTCCCATATTGATTGCATAGTTGATATAGTCTTGTTTGGATGCAAAACCGCCAAATTGTATATCTCCTTGCTCAATGGAGCTTTCGGAATCTCCAGAGTCTTCATTGCTGATTTTTGGAACAATTTGGTCTAATTTTTGAAGAATTTTAGACTTTTCCTGCCAATTCATTTGATCTAGAATAGAAAATAGACCTTCTGATTTTCTACTACATTTGACCCACACCCCACTTTCAGTTTGGCTCATTGAAAAGTGTACGAATTCTACAGAAAAGGGAGTTGTTTGGAAAGTGAAACCAAATTCCTTCTCCTTTTCATAAGTCATAACACGGCATCGAAACCAGGGGGCAATAGTCATTGGTCTTATCTTAAAGTAGACTCCGGGCTTTAATTCAAGTTTTGAAAAGGAGTATTTATGAACAAATCTATCGCTATCAACTTCCGGTAGCGCACGCTGGATACCATGAAACCACACATTATACATTTCTAACGAGGTAAGCATTTCCCAGATTATCTCTTTTGAGGTAGAGAAATGATGCTCGATGAAGCTTTCACTTTTGAATGGAATCCATTCACACCATGATTCTCCTATACCCTTTTCGGGTATCTCTGGTAATTTTAAGGATACTTGCTTTTGTTCAATACCTTCAAATTCTAGATCCTTGGACGAATAGTGTTCAATACGGCCATCAGAAAACTCTACTTCGTATTTAGTAGGATAAAAAAAGATCTTATTAATCTTGCCGGATTCTCCAGTTTTTCGTGATGTGCAAACAGTGCCAGGCTCTATTCTGTTAAGTAACATGAAACTTAATTTATTTTATAAGATTTGATAGAATATTATTCGACTAATTTATTATCAAAAAATGATTATTTAGCATATAATATTGACTGATAAAACATTTATAAATCCAACCATTAATATTTCTAATTTCTTACCATAACTATGAGATTATTCCGAAATTTTACCATTTTATCAACGATCATTACCTATATATTGATATTTGTAGGAGGAATGGTGCGTGTTGCAGGTGCGGGTATGGGATGCCCAGATTGGCCAAAGTGCTTTGGCAGATGGATTCCTCCAACTAGCCTTGATCAACTACCTGATCATATCGATCCCGCAAAATTTAATATTGTTCTAGCATGGATTGAATATGGGAACCGTCTTTTTGGCGCTCTTGTAGGACTTTCAATAGCGATTACCCTTTATTTAGGGCTCAAATACTGTTCGCACCTTCCAAGGATTAAATGGCCGTTGATGGCAGCATTTTTTCTTACCCTTTTTGAAGGATGGTTAGGATCTGTTTTAGTTAAAACCGTGCTAAACCCTTTCACGATTACACTTCATCTTTTTTTTGCATTAATAATTGTTATGTTGCTCGTTTTTGTTGCCCAAGAAACCTATTATATTTCAAATATTAATGCTGAAAAACACAGTCACTATCCAACAAAAATGAAGTTCCTGTTTGGCCTTATGGCAATATCGTTATTAACGGAAGTAGTGTTGGGTACGGAAATACGTGGTGGTTTGGAAATGATTCGTAAGGATAACCCTATAATTGAATCTCAATTTCTTTTAGATATGTTAGGCCCTTTTAAATATGCCCATACCATTCTAGGTATTGCAATAACAATACTTTCGGTTTTAATCTGGTTTAGCTTGGTTAAGAGTTCTATAAATCCATCTCAATTGATGGTTCAATCATCTACCCTAATCATAGTTTTGATATTGATACAAATAGTTACTGGAGAAATGCTTGTTTTTTTAAAGTTTATGCCAATTATACAGCTTTTCCATCTATGGATAGCGTCGTGGATTCTTGGGTTGATTAGTGTTCAATATGTGGCATGGCAGAGGTCCATAATCATCAATGGCTAAAATCTTTTCTTATGCACTAGCTGCAATTATACTCTTGGGTATTGGAGCAAATTGGATCATTGATAAGGCAAAAAGTTCGCATGATATACCTCATTTAAAATCCGTTCCTGACTTTTCTATGATTAATCAAGAAGGTGAACCTTTTTCTCAAGATAATTTGGAAGGAAAGATAACGATTCTGGACTTTATGTTCACCAGTTGTATGGGGCCGTGTCCATTGATGACAACAAATATGTCCAAGTTGCATAAAGTTTTTTTAAACGAACCAGAGGTTCAGTTTGTCAGCATAACCGTTGATCCAGAGGTTGACAACCAGAAAAAGTTGAAAGAGTATTCTAATCTTGTTGGGGGTGATGACGGCCGTTGGCATTTTCTTTGGTCAGATATAGACTCAATCAAGAATCTTAAGAGAAACGGGTTTATGCTTTTCGCGGATAATCTTCCTGAAGGGCATGCAATAAAGTTTGTTCTAATTGACCATGAAGGAACCATAAGAAAGTATTACGATGGGACTGATAATTCCAGCCAAGAAATTTTAAAGCGAGACGTTGCACAACTAGTAAAAGGCTTGAGGACCTAGGTGAAACGGGTTCCAAAGCAGGCAACTTCCAAAGCTGCAGCTTATTTTGAATTAACTAAGCCAAGTATTACCTTTTTGATACTCATTTCAACAGCGTTGGGTTATTATCTAGGAGGGGATGGAATAGATAATAATATAAGGTTCCTCGTAACTCTAGCTGGCTCTTGTTTGGTTTCTTCTGGAGCAGGAGCGCTTAACCATTTTGCAGAAATGGATTCAGACTGGTTAATGGATCGAACTAAAAAAAGGCCTATACCAACGGGCATGATCGAGCCAGATCATGCAAGACTATTTGGTCTTGTTTTAACACTAGCAGGTGCAGGGCTGCTATATTTTAATGTCAATCCCTTGACCTGTGTACTAGCATTAATCACTACTCTACTTTACATTTTCATTTATACACCATTAAAGAAATTAACCTGGCTGAATACATCTATTGGGGCAATCCCAGGTTCAATTCCTCCCCTTGGGGGGTGGGTTGCTGCAAGCGGATCATTAGATCCAGAGGCATGGATATTGTTTGCCATTTTGTTCTTGTGGCAACATCCTCATTTTTACGCAATAGCTCTGATGTATAAAGATGATTATGCAAAAGCGGATCTAAAAATGTTGCCGGTTGTTGAGCCTGATGGGAAAAGAACTAACAGACAAATTATTTGGCATGCATTATTGCTTGTGCCCGTTTCCCTTGTTCCGGTGTACATGAACAATCAGGGGATTGTATATTTTTATGGTGCACTTTTTCTTGGTTTTAGCTATTTGATTTCAGGGTTTCTATTAACTAAAAATTTCAGCATGAAAAATGCACGGACACTTTTACAGATGTCCGTAATTTACCTTCCTGCACTTTTTGTAATCATTATTTTGGATAAGCTGATATGAAAAATGATGCCTTTTGGACAAGAATTATATACGTTATTTCTGTAGTAATTAGTTTGGTTGTTGCTTTTCTAATACTTGGTCCTAGGCCTGATGGTATTGAAGGAAGTATAGATGTATCAATGCTTCCCTTTGTTAATGCAACCTTGAATAGCATTACAGCAATCTTATTAATTGTAGGCTACATGCTTATTCGTTCAAAAAACATTAAGGCTCATAAGATTGTAATGCTGACGTCATTTGGGACATCATCTCTATTTTTAGCTAGTTATGTAATTTACCATTGGTTTAAAAGCGGCCCTAAGGCGTACTTAGGAGACTACCAAACACTTTACTATTTTATTTTAATTAGTCATATTTTGCTAGCTGCCATAATTATTCCTCTTGCATTATTCACACTATACAGGGGCTGGAACTACCAGATTGAAAAGCATAGGAAAATTGCTAGGATAACACTTCCTATCTGGTTGTATGTTTCTGTCACCGGGGTGATAATATATTCAATGCTTTATTAAGCTTTTTCCCTTTGTTGGCAATCGCTTTACCATGCCACCATGTTGTTTCTCAATTTTAAATCCATGCTTTGCGAAAAACTTTTGTGCATAGAATCCAACTGTAATGATACCAATTCCATCATGGTTCATTCTATCGAAAAAATCTGACATCAAACGCTTGCTAAGTTCAATCTTCTGATATTTTTTTCTAATAACCACCCATTCTAGGTGAACCCTGTTGTTTTCTAATTTTTTCCAGTACAGGCCACCGGTTAGTCTGTTTCTGTTGTTAAATGTTAGTAGGAACTCGTGTGAGGATGTAAATGTGACTGAAAGTGAGGATTCAGTTAATATATTATGGAATCTTGCAATTTCTTTTGGCAAGAATGGTGGGCGAATTCGATATATTTTTCCATCCTTACATTCTGTTTGAGTTACTAGATTTAATCGTGCCTCATGACCATGTGTTGTTGTAACTAGTTCAATATAATCTGCAGAGTCAACGTTTGGAAAAAGCATTCTTGCAAAAAAGAACTTTTCTTCTTCATTCAAATATATTTTCAGTTGAATATCTGACATTCTCTCTTGCAGGCTCCATGGGCTAATATTCCTTCTCCTGAGTTCTTTGATTAAGGTTTTAAATTCGTTGTATAGTTCTACGCTACATTCTTTAAAACAGGTCATCATAAAAAATCTCACCCTCGTTTCTGGATATTCATCTAGCAGACTATTCAAGCCATAATCTTTGTATAGATCTTGCAATATAGAAGATTTTGCCTGCATGGTAGCTTCTGGGTTAAGGTCTAGCCAGCGTTCGTACCTTAGAGAAGCAAAAACTACAGGCTTTGTTAATACTCCTAGATTAAGAATCTCATCAAGAAACTGATTAATTCGATCTTTTGTTAAACCAATTAGCTCACATTCTTTTGCAATATTACTTGATTCTATTTCATCCTTGAGGCTATCCAAAACCTTCTTTCCTTTCTTGACTTTCAGGGCTTGAATTGTTGCCGTAAATATTACCTCCCAATCTGACATGTGATTTAAGCCGGGATATTTTTTTTCAGTTGATACTATATACTCAGTATATAATGATAAAAAGTGCTCAGCCAAAGATTTGACTGGTTTTCTACTTGAGATTGAAATTAATCTAGAACCATCTTTGTAATCATGCTGTGGAATAATAAGGTTTTTTGGAGATGGGGGTTGAATTGATAATTGAAGATTCGTCCTTTCCCAAAACTCTTGGTATGCTTGAATCCCGCTCCAGATAAAGTGAAGCCATCTCATTTGCCACCTATCAACTCGTGCTTTATCTTTTATATCTTCTTTATTACGCTTAAGGTAGTCGTCTAGTGTCTCACCTTGGATATATTCCTCAGTATATAAATTATGTTCAGGCCAATATCCTCCAAAATTTTCTGACAAAGCCTTACCCTTATATCCTGCCCCCATTTTGATAAGCCATTTGGTTTCATCTTCAATAAAGTCTCTTTCAAAACCTTCATTTAGATTAATTACGAGATTGTGATTGCCAAAATTTCTTGTTTGAACAATTAGTCTGAAAACATTTTTATTATTTTGACTTCCCAAAAAAGTAATCCAGATACCGTTTTTTGGTATTTCGTTTAAATCCACGAGGTAATTATTTGAAAACAGGAATAAGGATTCTTTAATTAATGATGTTTCTTGTACAGCCTTAAGAATGATATCTCTATGCTTTTGACGAATACTTTGATCAAAGTTAATTACATCTTTCCAATGATATTCTTCTCCCGTTTCACGATCTACACCTATACCTGGAGAGTGTCCAATCCAGGATCTAAATCCTTTGACTAGGGAATAGTAAGCTTTTTGTGCAGTAGAATGGATTGACTTTGGAGCGTTGTTTAATTGCCAGCCAATTAACTCAGATCTTGCCCAGGTAAACCGCGTAGGATGCAGTGTTCCAAAATCTGCAATGAGTAATAGGAGTGTTTTAATGAAGTCATTAATAATAGAATCTGAATTATCAATTTCATTTTCTGAATTTTTTAGATATTTGATTAAACATTGGAAATGCTCATCAGTCATTCTATTTATTTTGAATGAGAACCCTTTTCCAGGATTATGCTTTAAATGGTATTGGTAAGAATCTTCAAGGAGGTCTATGAAAAGATCTCCCGAAAGGATAGGCGCAATTGTATCGATTAATCTTATTCTAAAAGTTGGATTTGAATGGTATCGAAAATTCATCAAAGTATTTGTCAGTACGGTTGACCAATTGCCTAGTCCTCCATCTATGATGTTACGCAGAATTTCAAATGATGTTACATCACCATCAATATAGAATCGAACTGACCTATGCATGTCATAAAGGGCATTATCTGCAACTTTTTGGTTACTGTTTGCATTGACCGTACTGCCAGAAACGACCTTTTGAAATAACATACCATCAAATGATTTAGTCTCCCGTAATCGAAAAATAGTTGTTCCAACAAATTCTGTAAATCCAAAATTTCCTAGCCAGAGATTTGGAGATTGAATAAATGTATTTAAATCCAGGATATCATTTTCAAAGGTATAAGAAAAATCACCTAGATGAACACTATTGTCATTCCATGACATAGATAGTGTTTTAGAACTATCATGTATAGATATAGTTTTCCCATCCCACGAAATATTTCTATCAAGTGTACCTATCTCTCTAATCACCCATTTGGGAATTCTTAGTTCTTTATTATTATAACGAAGAGATGTGTAATTTTTTTCGTAAAGCGGGGCAATGATTTCTTCAAAATTTTTGATTATCCTTTTTCTTTTAAAAGTACCTTTTGGTGTTAATTCACCATTTTTTTCAGAAAAATCTCTATTGATCACCACATAATTCACAATTCTTTCAAAAGGCGATAAGAAGCTATTTACTGATAAGATCATTGAACTAAATAATTCTCTTATTTCACTAGTTTTTCCTTTATAACTAGCAATGTTCTCGTTTTTAAAGTTTGGATATATTAATACGGTATTAAATTCCTTCGCATCTCCAACAAGAAATACAGTTTTTATTGAATCGAAGTCTTGGAAAAGATTCTCAATCTTTTGAGGAGCAATTGTTTGTCCTCTACTGTTTTTATAGATGTCCTTTTTTCTATCAATTATAAAGTAATGCCCATCGCTTTCCTCAAAAATATCTTCAGTGTGGAACCATCCATCAACAAATACGTTTGAATCATTATCTTTAAAGTATCCCTCAGCTACATATGGTCCCTGGATACATAGTTCTCCATCTTTTTCTAGTTTTAGTTCTATTCCCGGAAGCGCTTTACCTACAGAGCTAGGCTGATAATCATGGGGAGGAGTCATGGTGATACCGCCTGTTGCTTCAGTCATCCCATAGCCGCTTAAAAGTTTAATGCCTTGATCATGAAAAAATGAAAAAATATCTGAGTCCAAATAGCCAGCAGCAGAAAGTCCCCATTTCAAATCTCCGCCTGTAATTTCATTTAATTGTTTTTTGATATCTTCTTTAGGATCTGAACCTAAATCAAGAGCACTATCCAACATATCATACAATTGCACCCACCTTTTTGGTATGCTTATGAAAATAGTTGGTCTAATGATTTTAAAGTCATTTAAAAGTGAATTGAATGCAGGGGATGCTGCAAATGAATAAGTCGCACCCCAAAAAAGACTTCCCATCATTTCAAAGTATCTTCCAAATGTGTGGTAAAGTGGCAGGTAACATAAAAAGATATCATTTGATCCTATATCCGGTAGCGCCAATGCGCGGCTAAATCGTTTACTCATCATATTAAATTGACTGAACATGATACCTTTTGGATTATCAGTGGTACCAGAAGTATACATGATTGACTGTGTATCATTGATATTTACGGAGCTCATTTTTTTATCAACATTAAATGTAATTAATTGGTCACCTATTTCAAGAAATTGCTCCCAGTCTAAACTTTCATCTATTTTAATGCTTGCATCCATTGCTATGGTTTTAATAAGCGACCTATCAATGATGTCACTCCAAATATCATTACCCTTTTTTCCACCTAAAAAGAGATGGGTTATTTCACTATGTTCTAAAATAAAAGACACATGTTCACTAGTCGCATTAAGAGGTATGGGCACGACCTTGAATCCGAATGCGAGGCAGGCTAAATCAACTAGAGTACAATTCAATTGATTATGGCTCAAAATACCAATGATGGGTTTTTGTTGGTCTTGCTCAAAAACAGACAGTGAACGACCAACTTCCTTGATTAGTGACCAAAGTGTTAAATATGAAAGGGATTTAACCTCACCTTCATTAACAATATTAATGGCAATATCGTTACCATAGCGATTTGATCTTTGATCTAACATATATCCAATATGATAGTTTGATCTATTTATCAGCACTAACAAGATATCAAACCACTTATTAGTAAGATTTTCGTTTGCTATATAGCGTGAAACGTTTTGTAGGTGTCCTATATCAAGAATTGCATGGATTGTGCGTTGGTCTACTTTAGTTGATA
>JAYNUL010000065.1:0-1765 GCA_038281125.1 Fidelibacterota bacterium
CCTGAGATTGCATCATCTTGAGACCAATAAAGTGTTATTGTATCTGAATTATTGTAATATTTTGGATCTAAATTATCAAACCCCTCCATTAAAGAATTAATGGATGGGTTACTGATATCTATGCCTACTGTACTTCCATCTGAGGTTTCTGTTATATTAGTTCCTTGGTTACCAGCAGAATCTGAAAAAAATAGGCTGAACGTAACTGGACCCTCTGTATCATTCGGATTTACAGCACGTTGAGAATAGTGAACATTGCCACTCTCATCAGCATTTACGATAGTTGTATCATTTATAATGATAGAGATAACATTATTTAATCCTTCATTGGATATCCATTCAAGAACAATATTATCTGACGTGGTTGCCCAGTTGTTACTAAGCGCATTATTTGTAGAAATCCCAATCGAATCCAAAGTTGGAATAATCTCATCAACGTGAATGATTGTACCATCTGTTAAGCCTTGTGTCTCATTACCGGCCTTGTCAATGATTTTTGTAGTAAAAATAGCATTTATATTATCAGCATAGTTACTCATAGATTCAAAAATATTTCCTGCGATTTCAAGAAAAACAGGTCCAGTTTCAGGTACTTCAACAATCTCAATAGGGCTTCCAAAGTTTTCAAATTCGCCACCGCTAATACTTATTAATGGTTGGAATGAACCACCAACCAATGATTCATCAGTGATTGATATTGGAGTCTCTAGAACTATAGAATTATTTGAAGAATTCCAGTATCCAAAAATTTCATTCCCTCCAACAGCATATGCAGAGTCTAATTGAAAATTATCTGGAGGAGTTATATCAAATAGAATACTAGATTGGTCTGTTGTTGAAGAATAATCTTCGCCAGAATTGCCTACGAGATCAGAGAATGTAATCTGGAAAGGAATATATCCTTCCTCCTCACTGCCATCTAGAACGTACCAAGATCTATAGATTGATCTGGTGTCGTCAATGTAAATAGTGTCTGCTTCTGTCTCTGCAATAAATACCGATAATGACCCAAGGGGCTCACTTGACTGAAAATCTAAAATTAGTGTGTCCCCAATAATTGCAAGTGAGGAGTCATTTGCATTTGTTGAATTAAAGGTGACATAGCTTAAGGTTGGCCTAGTGCCATCAAACCATACATATGAACCATCACTTGTCTCAATTACCTCTCCTGTTGAATTGCCAGCAGAATCTTCAACAACAATAGAAAAATTTATGAACCCATCCTCACCTTCATCACTTAATTCTCGTATTGCAACAAATTCAAGTCCATTTTGTTCAGGGATAATATTTAATTCTTCAATCATTACACTAACAGTTCTTTGTGGTTCTGAAATAGTGAAAAATAATGAATCTAAATCTCCTATTCCTGCGGAATCAGTCATCGTGTTATTTGATGAAACTCTGATGTTTGTTAGGGTCGGTGGCGTCCTATCAAATCTCACATTCGTTTGATCTGTTGTTGTATTTGCTACAGGCCCAATAGCCCCCCCTAAATCCGTATACTCAATACTAAATGTAATTGCTCCTTCATCATCGCTCTCATCCATCTTATAAAAGCCTCTGTAAATTGCAGCACCATCATCTATGTACCCTGAAATGTTACCCGCAATTAAAATGTTCATATTTGTCAAAGCTTCATTTGCTGAAAATTTTACAAATACCGTATCTCCAATTTTGGACCATGTTGTATCTTGATTGTTTGAATACATCGAAGCAGTCAATATCTCTGGAGGAACAATGTCATGGTTAACATAACTATTGTCTA
>JAYNUL010000065.1:1865-3141 GCA_038281125.1 Fidelibacterota bacterium
TCGGCAATGTTTTATCAAAAATAACCTGAGAAGAATTGGATGTTGTTATTATTGGATCACTTTCTAGTCCAACTGAATCTGTAATCAATATTTCAAAACTTAGCGGCCCTTCTGTATCTAAATCCGTCATTTCATATTGAGCAAGATATTTTTCTGATCCTAAATCAGTAATTGTCATTGCTTGTCCATTCAAGTTTACACTCTGGGATATCAACAACTCATTAGCAATAAAATTTATTGAAATCATATCTCCGACCTTGGCCCATGTAGAGTCTTGGTTATTGGATGCAATTCGTACTATATCCAATTCTGGTTTAGTATTATCAAATATAACCATGGATCCATCTGTTGTAGCGGCAGTACCACTATTTGGATTACCAGATAAATCCAAAATTCCTACAACCTCAAAGGGTATAACTCCATCAGAATCTCCATTCTGCATAGCATAGGTGGCAACCCACTTACCACCCCCCATATCAGATATTGTTGCACTTTGTCCCGCTATGGTGATATCTGGTGATTGAATAAGTTCGTTTGTTTTTAATGTTAGTATAATTTCATGCCCTACCGTAGCTAAAGTTGTATCTGTAAAATCAGATTTATACGATACATAATTAATGGATGGTAACGTCTGGTCTATAGCAAGTTTGTTATTACTTATTGATCCCTCTTTTTCATTGCCTGCCTTATCTATTATTACTGTTTTAAAATAAATAGAATCACCTTCTAAAAAGCCTGTAATGGATTCTGCTTGAGTTTCAATAATACTTAAAGACTTATCAGTCCCTGCATCACTTTCAAAAATTGTAAAAGGATCACCAATTTTCTCATAGGGATTAGTCCCTACTTTACCCCAGAGTTGGATTTCTCCATTAATTATGGTTGTATCATTATCAACAATTGGCACAAAAATATCGGCACCTGTATTTGTAGAATTCCAAACATTGCTTATTTGATTTCCTCCTGTTGAAATAGTATTTCCTGTATTGAAATCGGATGGAGGAGTCTTATCAAAAACAACCCAACTTGAATTAGTTGTACTAGTAACCTCAACCCCATCATTTCCT
Organism: Fidelibacterota bacterium; assembly: GCA_038281125.1. Classification (GTDB taxonomy): domain Bacteria; phylum Fidelibacterota; class Marinisomatia; order Marinisomatales; family UBA1611; genus NZWG01. The sequence continues at coordinate 2,933 of JAYNUL010000065.1, forward strand.
GCAGAATCTGAAAAGGACAAATTAAAAACAACCAGCCCTTCCGTATCTGTTTCTAAAAACTGATACCCAGAATGAAATTCAGCATTGTTTATATCTGTAATGGTGCTAGGTTGCCCTTGAATGGTAGTGGATCTACTAAGAATAGGCTCAGAAGCATTAGAGTTAATTGTTACCTCATCACCTACTTTAGCCCATTGTGTATTTTCATT
>JAYNUL010000065.1:3241-5239 GCA_038281125.1 Fidelibacterota bacterium
TTAACATCCTCATCATAGCCAAATGTAATAGTTAACTCATCTCCTGTTTTTGCCAAGTGGGAAAACGCATTATTGGATACCATGCTAACTATTGTTGGGTCATTCGCTTCAATATCAATATTTAAAGAAGTAGGACTTAAGTTACCATCTTCAAAGTTACCAGCCTGATCAAAAAGCCTTGCAGAAAAATGCGCTGTAAGTTCATGTGCAAAATCTTGAATTGCTTCAAAATCATCCGAAGCTGCAGTTAAGGAAATTGTACCAGCATTGGAGTGATCTTCAGTGATAGTTATTCGTTCTCCTATTGGCGCTAGTTCATTACCTGAAACTTTACTTAATATTTGAAACTTGGATCCAATTATGGAATATGGATCTAAGATGTTTTCTTGGAAAAGAAAAGGTGAGTCTTGTACCCATACTGCTCCATTTACAAGATTGGCTGAGTTATTCAAAATTGCTAAATCTGAAGAAGAAGCGTACGCCCCACCCTCATCAAACCTCCAGTAGCCAATAAGTCCTGCCTCATCACCATTTAATGCTACACCTTTATAGGCTTTAATTAAATTTTCATCTCTTGCAATATTCCAGAATCGAACTTCGTCTATTTTCCCATCAAAAAATTTAGTTTCTGATTTATCAAATGAACCTAGTTTTAAATCGCTGGAGAAGCCACTCCAGTCAACAGAGCCAATATAGTCGTTTCTGGCGTCGACAGGAATACCATCTCTATATAATGTCAGATTACCATTTTGGAATCTAACTGCAAAATGTACCCAGGTATTAACAGATGCAGATGCAACCATGTGTTCAATATCATTTTTCCAAGTTCCGGTTGTTTTAAGATAGAATCGCCATCCTCCGGAATATAGGAAAAACCCAAATCCACGCTGTTGAGCGCCAGAATTGCCGTAATTACCAAAATCCAGAAATCCTTCATAATTCTGAGCAGTATTTACATTAATGTAGGCCTCGATTGTAAATTCATTTGTAACTCCATATACTTCATTCCAAGGTATTGTAACCTCTCCACTATTATTTTGGAATGAGATTGAATTACCATTTACATAGTTAAAACCAATAACTGTTGTATCATTCGGGACTAACGCATCAACTTGAACTTGTGTATCAGTAGAACTCCATATTGCAGGATGTGAGTCAGTACCAATGGAAAACACATTGTCTGTTACCGTAGGGGATACTGGACCAGTAACATCTACCAATACATTGGTATTATCATTCGTATTCCTGCAAGTCGGCCCAGAAACTCCACCAGAGGTGAAATCAATTAAAAATGCTATAGGGCCATCGGTTGCATCTTCTGGAACTATGTACTCAGCAACATAGTTCAAATTATCAGTATTTGTAATTGGAACTTCTGTTGAGTTAATCAATACGAATGGGGAACCAGGGTCAGGGTTACTTGGTAGAGTAAAAAAGAGTGAAACAATATCTCCGGGTATTCCTTTTTGATTATCATCTTCATTATTAGACTGTATTGATACATTAGAAATAGATGGAATAACATCTACTTTTACATCATCAACATGCCAGGCATCAATATAGTAAGAATTAGTGCCATATGTTTCCCATCTTAATTGCAATGTGTTTTCCATAGATGCATAAAAAGATTCTACTCTTGGATAAATATCTACCGTCCCACCACCCGCACTAATTTCATAATTCAATGCAGTGACCCATTCACCACCATCGCTATTGTACTCAATGTTCATCCCGTTGTAGTGGCCCGAAGGAGAAGGATAACCATCAAGAGCAATTTGAAACCTCACAATTACGTTGGTCTCTGATTCAACATTCATTACAGGTGAGTACAGATAATGCCCTTCATAAGGATAGGCAAATGAATTTGGAACAGATGGGCTCCAATAGTAGGTTGCTGAAGGAGCATTGGTATTAAAATTATTAGCCCATGAAGATATCTGCCACTGACCGGTATTTGTAGGATAACTGTCCGGTATAAATTGCCATCCACCAGGCAAA
>JAYNUL010000065.1:5339-8375 GCA_038281125.1 Fidelibacterota bacterium
AGTGATAGTTCTAGGGCTGCCCATAAACCTGCGGATAAAGAATTGCCAGAATATGCTTGCCCCCAACCTGGGATTGCTAGGCTACGAAGAGCAGCACCCATTGGGGTTTTGTCGTATGCAATCTCTTCAGGGTTTAGAAACATTATAGATTCTCTTGCTTCTTCCCATTGTTTTTGAATCTTATTCCTTATCTCTCCAACCCAGAGACTTATTTCGTTAACGGAACCATTATTATAATCTTTTACGTTGATTTTTCTCCTATGAATTAGTCCACCTGAGCGGGTATTAAATAACAATCCTTCCATAATAATTCGATCATTATTATGCTTTATTTTATTTAATAGTATGTAATTAACATGGTGAATAGTTCCTAACTCTTTGATCTGATCCATATATTTTGATGCTGGATTTTTGTCAGAATCAATATCATCAAAAAGTAAATTAACGGATTCATCAAAATTAAAAGAGGAATTATTGAAATTATCAATTAATGATTGATCAATATCTGGAAGGGGTTTATCAAAATGATTTAGAACTAGGTATGTTGCTTCCTGATCAAATGCAAAAACGAAATTTGAAAAGAATATTAAATAAACAAAAAATTCTTTCAAAATTAATTACTCGCACTTAGAGGTTTCTTTAAAAAATAATTATACTTCTTAGGTTGATCTACATTGATAATCTGCTCATCAATAATTTCGCCTATTTTAAATACTCTTAGTAAATGATCCCCAGCTTCTAATCTCAGCCTTACTAAATCAACATCCCATCTATGTTCTCCATTTAATTCGAAAACTAATCCTTTTTCATCTGTTTTAAATTTGCATTCATAGATAGGGTTAAGGAAAAAGTCTAATTCTACAGCTTGAGCAGGGTTAACTAATAAATCATAGCTGAGCGGCGCATATCCTTTCTTTTTAATTTCAAATCTATGTAGCCCGGGAGATATTCTTTCATTTCTGATAGGCGATGAACCAATATTAACACCGTCCAAATGAATATCAACTTTTGTTGGAATGGTATTAACGTCTAGTTTTACTTGAGAATAAATTATTCCTAAACAAAAGGTGAATCTTGAGAAAAAGTTAATTACCTTGAGCATATTAATTCGCCTCTGACTGTTTATAGACATTGCGCATATTTACTAGCCTCAAATCTCCTCGATTGATCCATCCATCCATTTTTACCTTCCTACGGTTATCAATTTCAACTTCGATTGATCCAAAGTATTCAGATAAAGTAACTCGATCTACCGATATGGCCTCCCCTTCTTTTAATAAAAATAAAGTTTCAGCGCCAATTTCAGGTCCATTCCTAAAGTGTACGTTGTCCTTATTCGTTAAGTAAATTGGCTCAACCATATCTTTACTTGGGCCAATACCAATATCTAGTTTGATTTTCCTGCTATCTGAAAAATCAAGTTTCCTCTTGAATGATTTAAAAATAAGATTATCCCCAGCAACAATACGCAAGTGCTCTGCATATCTATATTCCCCAGGAATAGCAAGTTGATAGAACCCAGACTCATTTGACCTGGTTTTATAAATAACGTTATCATAATTCTGCATTGAAACCTCGACATTAGGAATCATACTATCATTACTATTAAAATAGGTCTTTCCAGACACTACCAGTTGACCTAGTCTTAATGTTTTTGGTGGCAATACAATTCTCCCAAAACTAATTCCTTTAAATCTAACAGTTACTGGATCAAAGTTTTTATCCTGGGGTATGATCTTGATCAAGTTAGTACTATTTTGAATATCTAAAACGCCTTGAGGAAGATATGCAAGAAATTCCCTTGGTGCTTCTTGCAAAATTGATATAATTGGATGCAATGTGTCTCCTTGAGCATAAACCTTGAAAAGTATATTATCAGGAACTGCCGCATCGTATTTCAATGGCAATATTAATTGTATCTCACCATATTCATAGGTGACAGATATCAAAGGCTGCCTATTATTATATATTATATCTGGAAATAAGGGTCCTCTAAATGATGAACACCCAGTATAAATCATTACCAGAAGAAATGTTATAGATAAATGTTTTATTTTATTCAATTTAACCAGATACCTTGTTCTAAATGGAACCATGTCCAATGGAATCAAACCAGTTAGCAAGTACGTAAACGTACATTAAAAAGTTACTCACATTGAACTCCGCAGTGTGAGGACATTAACCAATTACCGTATTTTAAACTTTATTTTTTGTTTAATCCAAGAGATTCGTAGTAAAGTCCGGTCCTAATTAGATAATTGTAAAGTAAGTTATTTTTACACAATAAGCGTCCGATTAAATTATACAATAACGTAAAATGAAAGAATTAGAACAAGATTTACTCAAAAAAGTAAAAAGTTCAGATAAAGATGCATTTCATCAACTTTTTTCTAATTTTTATGATACTCTTTTTCGCTTTGTAGTCTATAAAGTAAAAGACAGTGATTTAGCGGAAGATATTTCGCAGGAAACCTTTTTAAGAGTTTGGAAAAAGCGAGCTAATTTGGTGCCGGACAAATCTTTCTTTTCACTTATTGCTCGTATATCTACAAACTTATGTTACGACCACTTTAGACACTCTGCAGTTCGTAAACGTCACGAAGATCAAATACCCGAATACGGAAAATCTCATTTTGATGATCCTGAAAAAATGAATCAAGCTAAAATGGTTGAAGAAGAAATTCAGAGAATTGTTAATGAAAAGCTTCCAGATAAATGCAAATCAATTTTTATTCTCAGCCGAATAGAAAGCAGGACAAATCAAGAAATTGCTGAGATGCTAGGACTAAGCATTCGTACAGTTGAAAATCAAATATACAGGGCGTTAAAAATTTTGAAAAAAAATTTGAAAAACTATTTATGAGTGATTTTTAAATCTATACCGTTATAATTATGCTGAAATACATAAACTTTGTAAAAGATTTTGAAATTAGATAGTAAAGAAAAACTGATTTGGGAAATGAGCCAAAAGGTCGAACTCCCACCCATTCCTAATAAGGATATAATATGGGAGCGCCTAATCCAAGAGATTGAAAT
>JAYNUL010000066.1:0-6343 GCA_038281125.1 Fidelibacterota bacterium
CCATGGCACTGGCACAGGGGATCACCCTTCCAAGTGAACCTTCACAGGCTCCTATTGGAGGCTTAGGCTGGTTGGCAGCCTTAGGTGGTGCACTGGCCTACAAAAAACTGAGAAAAAGGTAAAAACTTCTACATTTAAAAGCCCCACTTTCGTGGGGTTTTTTGTTTATGGTTGTGATAGGATAGTACCCTATGTACGCTCTGATTAAGGTAAGGGTGTTTTGTTTATAGTCTCTCGTACATTGTAGAGCACTTAATCTGTTGAAAACCGTGGAAAAAAACATTCATTTTTGTGCCTTTTTGTGCATAATCAACAAAAATAGCGTATAACAAAAAACCCACTAAAATCAGTGGGTTTCTTGTCAATTACTGACATGTAGCGGAGGAGAGATTTGAACTCCCGACACATGGATTATGATTCCACTGCTCTAACCAACTGAGCTACTCCGCCATTATTCCAAAAAATTTGGAAGAGAAATTATATGATACACATACCCAAAACCAAAGATAAAAAAGTAAACTAATAAGCTCTAGTGCACTTAATTTTGACTATAATTTCTCGTAATTAAAGGAAGTATATGTATAGCACAATAAATGGTTTTATGGATTATGTAGAACTTAAAAATCCGGGTGAAAAAGAATTCCATCAAGCAGTTCATGAGGTTGTTGAATCTCTCTGGGATTATTTAAAGGATAATCCGCACTACCTTCACTCAAGAATTCTTGAAAGAGTTGTGGAGCCAGAGAGAGTAATACAGTTTAGAGTCCCATGGAGAAATGACAGGGGAGATACGGAAGTAAATCGTGGTTTTAGGGTAGAATTCAATTCTGCCATTGGTCCCTATAAAGGAGGCCTAAGATTTCACCCTTCAGTTAATATTTCGATTTTAAAATTTCTTGGATTTGAACAAGTTTTTAAAAACAGTCTTACAACCTTGCCGATGGGTGGTGGAAAAGGTGGATCTGATTTTGATCCAAAAGGTAAATCTGATAATGAGGTAATGAGTTTTTGCCAGAGTTTCATGACCGAGCTTTACAGGCATATAGGCCCCAATACTGATGTACCGGCTGGGGATATTGGTGTTGGAGGAAGAGAAATAGGGTTTCTTTTTGGTCAATATAAACGTATTGTCAATGAGTTTACAGGCGTATTGACAGGTAAAGGATTAAACTGGGGTGGATCATTAATTAGACCAGAAGCAACAGGTTATGGATGTGTTTACTTTGCTGAAGAAATGTTAAAGAAAAAGGGAGATGGATTTGAAGGTAAAAGCATATCAGTCTCTGGTTCTGGTAATGTCGCACAATATGCGACGGAGAAAGCAACTGAATTAGGTGCTAAAGTAATAACATTATCAGATTCATCAGGTTCTATTTACGATAAAAATGGAATTTCTCCAGAAAAACTTGCGTGGGTAATGGATCTGAAAAATAATAGACGTGGTCGCATTAAAGATTATGCAGAAGAGTTTAAAGTTGATTACCTAGAAGCAGAAAGACCTTGGAGTATACCCTGTGATATTGCTTTGCCTTGTGCTACCCAGAATGAAATAAATGGTGATGATGCAAAAGTACTTTTATCAAATGGATGTAAAGTCGTTTCTGAGGGTGCAAATATGCCATCAGATTCGAAAGCAGTTTCTGTCTTTCAAGATAGTAATATATTATTTGGACCAGGTAAGGCAGCTAATGCGGGAGGCGTTGCAACTAGCGGCCTTGAGATGAGCCAGAATAATATGCGTCTAAACTGGACAAGGAGTGAAGTAGATGAACGGTTACACCAGATTATGAAAGATATACATAGTTCCTGCGTAGAATATGGCAGTGAAAATGAAACCGTAAACTATGTAAAAGGTGCAAATATAGCTGGATTTATCAAAGTTGCTGAGGCAATGGTAGATCAAGGAGTAGTGTAGGCTAATCTAGATTCCGCTTGATTCCTCCTCATCCATAGAGACTACTTCCTCCTCTTCAGGCTGATAAATTATACCCATTCCTGTAGTCCCATCTAAAATCATTATAAAAGGATTTTTAAATCGATACCAACTTGTATATTTATTTGATTGTACAAGGCAATCTTCATCGAACCAATCTAGCAATAACTGGTCGCTTTTACTTTTTGGATTAACAGTAAGATATGCTACATGAAGACTGGTTATGTTTTGGAAAAAGTGGCTACCAAAGGATGGATCTATAGGAAGATCATCCATACCCACTTCTATGATTGCTTTTGCATTTGAAATCTGGTTCCATTGAACAGGTATTCCTAGCCAAGGGTCTGCAGAGCCCCATCTTCCAGGTCCTACTAAAATGTATTTTTCATCATTTTTAAACTTTTTATTCATTCTTGAAACTTCATCTGCTATTTCTGATGTTTTACTTGTTTCAAAAGTGTTTTGATTGACAATAATCAAATCTCTAACACTCTCTATTCTTCCATCACCAAGGGTTATACTACTTCTACAAAAAATATCTTTTATTTGTTTTTCTAATACCAGGCCTGAACGATTGAGTCCGGTTAATACCATTGGTTTTATCTGTAATAGGCAAAATTCTGGTTTTGAATCCTTATTAATGTTTACAGCAAACTCTATCTCAACAGGACAACCAAGTGCTTTTTTACCGATGGAAAGAATTTCTTTAGATAGTTCAGAAAATGGAATTGTTTCCCATTTTAAAACCGGGGCAAATGAAACAATTCGTGACCCATTAATAGATAGATTATCTTTTATTGTTCCATCTTCATGCGAAATCACGCTTCCTGACCACTTTAATGAACCATCTTTTTCTGCTACTTTTAAATCGTAAAGTAGTAAGTCTTCCTTCTTTTTGTCTTTTGCCTTTAATGGTAGACCGTAAAATTTATTTTGAGAATTTTGTCTTGTAGATTTAATTGAATAAAATTGTGGAATTATGTTAGGATACTGTGGTGATATCCTAAGACACTTTTCACCGTCAACTATCGTTCGTCCAAAACCCAGGGCAAGATAGGCAACTCCCTCTTCACGTTTCATGTAGGATACGGGATAATAATTAACACTTTGTAATACTCCGCTAAATGTTGGATAGAATCGATCTTTACCATATGTTTGGCCAACAATTTCTTGGATTAAGATTGCCATTTTTTCTTCTTGAATCCTATGCGATGTTGTCTCTAACAATGACCTAGCCTCACCAGTAAATGTTGATGCATAAACCTTTTTTATTGCAACCACCAGATCATTAAATCTTTTCCTTTTTGATCTGGAGTTATTTGGGAGCATAAATGTCTCGTAGGTTCCAGAAAGCGGTTGATACTGAGAATCCTCCAGTAGGCTTGAGGATCTTACCGCTAGAGGATATTTATTTTCATTTATAAAGTCATTAAGCTTTTCCATCAATTCACTTGATAAATTTGATTTCACAAAATCTTTTACAATCCTTTTATCATTTTTCCCTAAAAGTGCTACCTTCCATAATTTGTTGTCTTCCATAAATCGATCGAACTCATTGGTACCAATGACTGCGCATCTTGGTACTCGAATATCTACCTGTTTGAATTTTCTTCTTATTCCAGAGTTGGTGATCATTGATCTCGCAAAACCTAAGCCGCGAGCCTTCCCACCTAATGATCCACCACTTAGCCTAAAAAAATTAGACTTTTGAGTTCTTACTTTTGAAGATTTATAATCCAAAAACTTCTCTTTTGAATTATCAATATTTAAATTGAGTTCCTTGATTAAATGATTTCTAAGAAGCTCTCCATCTTTAAAATCATGTGCGAATATTTTTCGTAGTCTAGACGCTAGTCTAAATTCTGTTCTTGCTGCGATCCAATTAGAAAAATGGTGACTATTTGCATGAAAAAGTAATGAGTTCACTGGAATGGTTTGTATTCCATTCACAAATTGTTCTAAAGTGCTTGCTCTATCAACTTCTTCATTATTTGGTAGTCTGAAAATGAAATCTCCAAAACCAAAGTTTGCAACCATAAAATCTCTTAGGTCATTTAAAAGGGTGGGAGAATTCTTATGTAGAAAATTGGCATTAACCTCATCTGCCATCTTTTCATTTTCTTTTTGAGTTGATTGAAGCAATATCGGTATTGATGGATCAATTTCTCTTGCCCATTTAGCAAAGTCAAGTCCTGCTTCTGAGTACTTAGTTCCTTTTCTCGGAAATCTTACATCTGAAATCACTCCAATCATATTTCTTTTAAATTGTTTGAAAAATTTTTGGGCCGTTTCATAATTTGGAGTTAATAATATTTTTGGGCGACCTCGAAGGTGTAAAAGCCTCTGTGATTGAGATAAGCTGGCATCCATTAAATTCTTTGTTTGGTATATAATTTCTTTATAAATAAGAGGTAATAAAACTGAATACATTCTTGGTGAGTCTTCGATCAGCAAAATAGCCCTGACATCTCCATTAATTATGTCTTGTTTTGCATTTTTCCTATCTTCTATATATTTAATAATGGCAGGGAAAACAATTGCATCCCCAGACCATATAAATACCCGATTAATAGCATTTGGAGAAATATTATTAGGTAATTGTTTAAGCTCAGTTTCATCAAATGCAAGCAAGATAACTGGCTTTTTGGGATATAGGTCTTTTATCTTTTTTCCAAGTGAGATTGGATCTTGATCCTCAATCCTTAGCATTAATATTACCAGATCAAACTTTTTCTTTTTTATAATTTGCATTGCTTGATATCCAGTCCTAACCCTCGTAACTCTTGGTGCATAATTAAAATTCATTCCAATATACTCAGTTAGAATTTGTTCTGTAAGGTGACCATCTTCCTCTAAAATAAATGCATCATACGGACTAGCTACAAGCAATATCTCATGGACTCTATGCCCCATAAGATCTTGAAAATCTATTTTATCATTATTCCCAACAAAAAAATCAGCCATACTCTAAATTAAACACGATTTTGTTATAAATAAATTTTTTATAATGGACTTTGGTAAGTTGGGTTAAAAATTCATAATTTTTAATTAAATATCTTATTACTTTTAATTTGAAAAAGTTCAATTAATCGCATTTTCCCATTAACATAACAATTACCATTTAATAATTTTTAATGATAAAAACATTAAGAGCATTTGACCTAAGAGGAAAGAATGTCCTGCTTCGTGCCGATTTCAATGTGCCAATGCATAAAGATCAGGTTGCTAATAACTTTCGAATAAAGGCAGTCTTGCCAACTATATTAACCTGTATAGAGGCAGGCGCTGGAGTAGTTATTATGTCTCACATGGGACGACCTCAGGGAAAAATAGATTCCAAGTTAAGTCTCATTGCAGTCGGTGAAGAATTAGCATCATTATTGGAAATGCCAATAAAGTTTTCAGATAACTGTGTATCTACTGATTCAATTGATACCTCAATTAGTTTAAAACAGGGTGAGGTACACTTGCTCGAAAATTTGCGATTCCATCCTGGCGAGCAAGATAATGAAATGGAATTTTCATCCAAGCTTGCTAGGCATGGACAAATATATATCAACGATGCATTTGGTACTGCACATAGGTCTCATGCCTCTAATGTTGGTGTTGTACCATATTTTAAACATGCTGGCATTGGATGGTTAATGGATAAGGAGCTTAACTATTTGCAAAGAATCATGTCTCGGCCCAAAACTCCGCTGACTATCATTCTCGGTGGGGCAAAAATTGATACAAAACTTGAATTGATTAATCAATTTTTAGAAAAGGCTGATAATATTATTATTGGCGGAGGCATGGCATTTACTTTTCTGATGGCTAAAGGAAAAAATATTGGAGGGTCACTTCTAGATAAGTCAATGATCAACATCGCAAAAGGCATTATAAATAATGCAATATCAAAAGGTACCAAAATAATTTTGCCAATTGACGCCGTATGTGCTTCATCATTAGAAGATAAAGATGATAAAAAAACATATCAAATTGATGAAATTCCATCAGAAATGATGGGATTGGATATCGGTCCGGATTCAGTAATTAGATTTAATGAAATTTTAGGTAATTCAGAAACAATATTGTGGAATGGTCCAATGGGTGTATTTGAATCAAAAGCATTTGAGAATGGAACTCGAGAAATGGCAATACACCTAGTAAGTTGCGTTGCATCTGGGGCGAAGGTAATTGTCGGTGGTGGAGATACTGCTGCCGCATTAGAAAAATTTGGTCTAATGAAAGATATGACACACGTATCAACAGGCGGTGGAGCATCATTAGAATTATTAAGTGGAAACGCTCTTCCCGCATTAAATGCATTGGAGAAATAAAATGAAAAAAAAACCCATAGTAGCAGGTAATTGGAAAATGAACAAGCTACCATCAGAAGGTTCATCGTATGTTTTTGAAATTAGTAAA
>JAYNUL010000066.1:6443-8303 GCA_038281125.1 Fidelibacterota bacterium
AATAATAAAGTTAGGGCAGTACTCTCGAATGATTTAAAACCAATTTTATGTATAGGTGAGACGATTGAACAGCGGGAAAATGGTGATACTAAAAGTATTTTGGAAAACCAGTTGGGAAAAGGTCTTAGCTCAATTGAAAAAATCAATAACTGTATTATTGCATATGAACCAGTGTGGGCAATTGGAACTGGCTTGACGGCAACCAATGATCAAGTTGAAACTGCCCACGAGGTAATTAGAAACTTTATTAGAAAAAACTTTAAAAATAGTAATCATATACACATTTTATATGGTGGATCTGTAAATTCGGGTAATGCAAAGAGTCTCATTCAAACTAAGGGAGTAGACGGTTTTTTGATTGGTGGCGCAAGTTTAGACGCTGAATCTTTTGCATCTATAATTAATATTGTTGAGGAAGTTCAGGAGAATTAAATATGACTGGTTTTTTAATTGCAATTCATACTATTGTTAGTTTGCTACTTATTGCTGTTGTTTTAATGCAAGCTAGTCAAGGTAGTGGGCTATCAGGTACGTTCGGTGGCAATGCTGCTAGTTCTGTCCTTGGTGGACAAAATGCAGGCAATGTTCTAAGTAGAATAACTACTTGGTTGGCAACATTATTTCTTGTTCTGGCTGTAATTATTAGTGTTCTAAGTGGTCCTACTGATGAAAGCACAACCTCCTTAGTCAAAAGGGCTGCTGAAAGCAGGCCAGAATTACCAGCTCTAGATGTTGATGCTGGAGGCAGTGAACCGACACTTGACTTAGGTGATGAAGATTAGACTTTTTTTTAAAGATTCTAGAAGCAAAATTTAAAATTCAAATCAATAAATTTGCCGAAGTGGTGGAACTGGTAGACACGCTGTCTTGAGGGGGCAGTGAGGGAAACCTCGTGCCGGTTCGAGTCCGGCCTTCGGCACATACATTTAGTCTGTAATATATTTAGTTCTACTTTTATTTTCTATCAGTTGACCAAAACTCTGCATTAAATTAGATTCTGTTGCTAAAGAAGTAGTATCCTATGTTAAAAAAACTTACAGTAATTGTCCTTTTAACGGTTTCCAGTGCATTTGCACAGGATATTTCTATATTTTTTTTGAAGGATGGTTCTATAGTACAAGGTCAAATTGTAAATGAAAATCAGAATAGAATATTTTTAAAAACTGACCAGGGTACAATCAAGATCAATCCCTCTGATATACTTGGTAGAGAAGATGCTGCCAAGAAAGGAGATTTAACATTTATTTCAGAAAGACTTGAATATCTTCAAGGTAATGTAAACCACCTTACTGGTCAGGTGAATCATTGGAATGATTCTCTGAAGACTGCCTTAAGTGATCTCTATGAGTTGTTTCGAGATTTGGAGGTACTGCAAAATGAATTTGAGATTGATTTATTAAGATTACATTCTCAAGGACGTGAGCAGAAAAAGAAGATTGAATATGTACAGGATGATCTAGTTAACCAAAGAGTAGATATTGCGTCCAACAGGCAAGAAATGGGTGGTATTGACGATACCGTAAGTACAATGAATAAGCAATTTAATATAGTCAAACAAAAGTTGGATATAACCGCAAATCAATCGTACCTTTTGTCAGGCAATCTTTCATCCATCAAAAAAGACCTTGAGTCTATTCGTAGTGTTCAAGATAATCAGCAAAATCAAATAGATATGATGTCGGGTGCATTGGCAAACAATATTCAAGAGGTTATTAGAGTTCAAGGCAAATTTGGAGATGTAGAGCAAGGTGTTGAAAACAATCAGTTAGAAATAAAAAAGTTAAGTAATAATTTAGAATTGAAAACTGATGAGTTAGCAATTAGTATTAATTCATCAAATAAGGATTTGAGAGAAAGCAT
>JAYNUL010000067.1:0-3284 GCA_038281125.1 Fidelibacterota bacterium
GTTTTTATATAAGATTATAATTTTGTTCTTGTCACTGAGAAAGGAAAATTCGTTCATACGCCACAGGGTCATTTAGAATGTTTAGAGCCTGTTGTATATCCTTATCTTTCCTTGAAGATATTTTTATTCTTCCTTCTTCTCCATTGAAAAAATCTGCAAACTCAACTAAAAGATAGTGATTGAGTTTTTCCTTTTCCTTATCAAATTGATTAAAGGCAATTTGCTCAAAGTAGGAGTCTAAAATATCTAATGCCCCTTGTATTTGAACACTAGTAGAATCAAGTTCAAATAACATATCCTTCATATCTAAATAATTTCTTTCACCTTTCATAAAAATATCGAGATCAATAGAATGTAAATAATCTTCAAATAAATAGATCAAACTGGTATCCTTTTCTACCTCTGCAATGGATGAATAATTCATTTTATTTTTCTGGATAAAGTTAAAAAAGAGCCCCTGCCTCCAGCTAACGGACAACAAAGGTGTTATCTCATCGAGCTCTACTTCATAGTCAGGAGTAATCCCTCCAGCACCGGACACAGTCCTTCCTCCTTTAGTTTGAAAAATAGTATCCTGTTTAACAGTATCTGCTAAGATTTCATCAGGAAGGTAACCAGGTTTTTGTATCAATCTCCCGCTGGGTATATAATATTTTGCAGTAGTTACCTTTATTGCTCTTTCCCTATCAATGTTAAATACTGTTTGAACCAATCCTTTTCCAAAGGTAGAGCGACCAATAACTATCCCTCTATCAAGATCTTGCAGGGCACCAGCTATTATTTCACTTGCAGATGCACTTCCCTGATTAACCAATACTGCAATATTTACATCTTGAGGTAAAATTGGATCAGTTTTACTCGTATATTTTCTATTTAATTTTTGACTTTTACCTTCTGTCCATACAAGAGTTTCACCTTTTTCAATAAAAAAGTCCAAGATGTTGACCGCAGTATTCAAAAGACCACCTGGATTATCCCGCAAGTCAAGTATGAGATCTGACATTTGATTATCTAACAAACTTTCAATAGCAGACCTCATCTCTTTATCAGAATTTCTTGAAAATCTAGTCAGTCTTATGTAACCAGTGTTTTCATTCAGCATACCAGAGTAAGAAATATCTTTAACTGGAATCGTCTCTCTGGTTAATACAAAATCTATAAGCTCAATCTCACCATATCTCTGGATACTGAGCACAACTTCGGTACCTTTTTGGCCTCTGATTAGTTTTGCAGCATCATCAATATTAAAATCCGCAGTTTCCTGTCCATCAATCTTAATTATTTTATCCCCACTTAGTATTCCTGCACGCTTCGCAGGCGACTGATCCATGGGAGAGATGACTGTTAATTGTTTTTCCCTTAATCCTATTTGAATACCAACACCGCCATATTTACCCTTAGTAAGCATCTCAATTCCATCTTTTTCCTCTTTTTCCATATAAGTCGTATATGGATCCAGCTCTAAAAGCATATTGTTGATGCTCATTTTTGTAAAAGCATCGAGATCAATGTCATCGACATAGTTGGTAATGATGTGACGGTATACATCGTTTATTAACGATTGATTCTTTCTTACTTGCTTATAAATGTTTCTGGATGTATCAGCATAAGAAGACGTAATAAATGACAATGTCAATATAGGGATTAATATGATTTTAATTTTTCTCATTAATACAATTTATTGTTTTTTCCCAAATCGTGCTATGAATACTTGATATCGAATTAGATCCATCTATAGTGAAAATTCTATCTGGAAATCTATTGGCAATTATTTTGTACTGCTGCCGAACTTTTTTTTGAAATTCAATCCCTGCGTTTTCAATTCTATCGGGCTCAGAAGAGTTAGATCTGTTGAAAGCAGATTCAGGATTTATATCTAAATTAAATGTGATGTCTGGGATGGCACCATTGGTAGCAAAATCATTTAAACTAATTAAATAATCCAAATCAAGTCCTCTTCCTCCACCTTGATATGCAAGAGTAGAATCTGAAAATCTATCCGCAATAACACACTTTCCAGAATTTAGAGCTGGAAGTATTTTTTGATTTGTTAGCTGCGCCCTACTTGCTGTCATAAGAAGGGCCTCAGTTCTAGGGGTTAGGTCTAGGTTTTTATTGCTCAATAGAATATCACGGATGTCTTCAGAAATTTTTGTTCCACCAGGCTCTCTAACAAGAACACATTCACTACCTTCTTCGATAAATCTATCCATAAGAATTTTAACCTGAGTACTTTTTCCACATCCGTCTATACCCTCAAATGAAACAAAAATACCCCTTTTAGAAGTAGACATTTTCATCATCCTTTCCAATTAAAATCACACACTCTCCTTTCACCTTTTTTTCGCTGTAAAAGGATAATAACTCAATAAGACTTCCTCTTTTTATCTCTTCATGTATTTTTGTTAGCTCTCTTGCAACAGCTGCAGGCCTATTTCCTAGAATCTCAGAAAATTGCTTAAGTGATTTAACAAGCCTATGCGGAGACTCATAATAAATCAAAGTACCATCAAAGTCCATAACCCTTTCAATCCTTTTCAATCTACCTTTTTTAGGCGGAAGAAAACCTTCAAAAAGAAATCGGTCAGTTGGTAGCCCTGAAGAAACTAATGCAGCAAGGATTGCGCTAGAGCCTGGTATAGAAACAATTTCAATATCATTATCGATGGCTTCTCGAACTATTCTGTATCCAGGGTCTGATATGGATGGCGTCCCTGCATCTGATATGAGAGCAAGATCTTTTCCTTTATTAAGTTGGGATATTAATTGAGGAATTTTATAATTTTTATTGTGCTCAAAATAACTGGTGACTGGTGTCATAATATCGTGATAGGTAAATAATTTTTTTGAATGCCTCGTATCCTCCGCAGCAACTAGTGAAACCTTTTTTAGGGTTGAAATTGCTCTTAAACTCATGTCACCAAGATTACCTATTGGAGTAGATACGATGTAAAGCTTTCCTTTCGTATGGTCCAAATCTATATTCTTGACATGGCACTTTTTATCATAACCATAGCACGATCAATTTCATTTTTTGAAATGTTTAAATGGGGTCTAAAGCGTATTGAACGATGTCCACATCCTAGGATTAATGCACCTTCCTCTTCAACTTTAGCTATCAAGTTATTTCGAAGTTCGATAGATGGAAGATCAAATGCACAAAATAATCCCTTACCTCGCACGTTTGAAACCACGTTATTCTCCTCATTTTGAAGATAAGTTAAAGAAGATAGAAATAATAAAAGAAGGAAACATCTCAGAGTGGATTTATAATTCGAAGATTG
>JAYNUL010000067.1:3294-8283 GCA_038281125.1 Fidelibacterota bacterium
TAACGAACGAATAAAAGGTTTTGATGGCCAGCTAGAAGTTAAAGAAGATAGAAGATAGGACCCATTCTCAGAAACCAAATCAATTAAGTTTTCACTTTCCATTATCTCAAGATAAATGGTAAATCTGACCATATCTACCAAATTCCCACCAAAAGTAGAATTTATTCTACTAGATTCTTTAAAAACGTGATCATCAATTTCATCCAATCTTTCACCAGCAAATATCCCACAACACTGTGTTTTTTTTCCAAAACTGATAATATCAGGTTCCATCGATTTACAATGAGAAATACATTCTAGATTACAATTTGTCTCGCAAAAGTGTTGATGTGCCCACATTTTGCCTGTAATTCCAATTCCAGTTTGGACTTCATCATAGATAAGAAGAAAGTCGTTCTCTAGCGAAAGCTGTTTAATTTCTTTAAAATATTCTGGTCTAAAATGATTATCTCCTCCTTCTCCCTGTATTGGTTCTAGAATCATGCATGCCACATCATCAGGGTTATCCAATAGGACCTTCTTGATTTGAGCTAATGATTTTTGCTCCAATTCTATTACCTTTTCAAGGCTAGTTTCATTTAAAGGGAATTCGATGGAAGGATTAAGGACCCTTGGCCAATTAAATTTAGGAAAATACTGAACTTTTCTTGGATCAGGAGAATCAGTCAGTGACATAGTATATCCGGTTCTTCCATGGAAGCAATCTTTAAGATGAATCACAAGGTTTTTAGGTTGAGTTTTCCCTTGAATAATATTTTTCTTAGCTTTCCAATCAAAAGCCGCTTTTAGTGCATTTTCAACTGCTAGACCTCCACCTTCAATAAAAAAGGCATATGGAAGGTAGGATGGTTGCGCAACTCGACCTACAGTATCTACAAACTCTGCCATTTGCGGCGAATAAATATCTGAATTAGCAGGTTTATTTATGGCTGCTTTTGTTAATCTATCAATATTGTCCAGAACATACGGGTGATTATAACCAACAGACATGGAGGCATACATCGAGAAAAGATCGAGATATTCTTTTCCAGTTACTCCATCTACTAACCAGGAACCATGACTTCTTTCTAAGTCAATAACAGGCGACATACCATCTGCAAGCATGTGCCTATCAATAACGGATCTAGCATCTTTAAAATTTATTCTCATATTTTCTTTTCAATAGGTTAGCTATTGATCTATGTCAAATTTAATCCCCTGAGCTAAAGGTAATTCATTACTCCAATTTATGGTATTAGTTTGTCTTCTCATATACTGCTTCCAACTATCAGAACCAGATTCTCTACCACCGCCAGTTTCTTTTTCACCACCAAAGGCTCCTCCAATTTCAGCCCCAGAAGTTCCAATATTGATATTTGCTATACCACAATCTGAACCAGTTGAAGATAAGAATTTCTCTGCATTTTTAACATTTGTGGTAAACATTGCTGATGATAGTCCTTGGGGTACATCATTATGCATGAAAATAGCATCATCAAAGGAATTATATTTCATAAGATATAACACTGGTGCGAAAGTCTCTTCTTGAACAATATCCCAATCGTTTTCAGCGCTGACAATCGTTGGTGTAACAAAATTTCCAGGACCGTCTAGGGTAGTTCCTCCATAAAGAATCTCTCCACCATTCTCAATTGCTCGCTCTATTGCATTTGAAAAATCATTTACAGCATTTTTATTTACTAATGGCCCCATTAATGTGTCTTTTTCTAATGGATCACCAATGTTAACCTGCTTATAAGCACTTATTAATCTTTTTTCAAGTTCTTCATATATAGAATCGTGGATGATAACGCGTCTTGTACTAGTGCATCTTTGGCCTGCTGTTCCAACGGCACCGAAAACAATTGCCGGTACAACTAAATCCATATCTGCAGACTCATCTACAATGATACAATTATTTCCACCAAGCTCTAATATACTTTTTCCAAAACGCTCACCGACAACCTTACTAACATGTCTCCCCATTTTTGTTGAACCTGTAAAAGAGATAAGGGGCACATTTTTATCATTTATCATTGTTTCTCCAATGGTTGAGCCACTTCCTATTACTAAACTAAAAATATTAGGTATATCCTTGAGTGCAAGCACCTCATTACAAATATTCTGTACAGCAATTGCACAAAGGGTGGTTGATGAAGATGGTTTCCAAATAGTCGTATTTCCACATATAGCCGCAATGAACGCATTCCAACTCCAAACTGCAACCGGAAAGTTAAACGCACTAATTACCCCGGTTATGCCAAGAGGGTGCCACTGTTCATACATTCTATGATTTTTTCGTTCAGAGTGCATAGTTTTACCATAAAGCATTCTGGATTGACCAACAGCAAAATCAGCAATATCAATCATTTCCTGCACTTCTCCATCTCCTTCAGCTTTTATTTTTCCCATTTCCAAAGCTACAAGACTGCCTAAAGGATCTTTGTAATCTCTTAAAGCATTACCCATTTCTCTGATTAATTGTCCTCTTTCTGGAGCGGGAACGGTTCTCCACTCAGTAAATGCTTCAAGTGAATTCTTAACTATACCAGTATAATCATCTATGCTACATTGATATACAGAGGCAATAATTTCGCCATTAGTGGGATTTTCAGATTCAATCTTACCTGAGTCAACAGTCTTACTCCAGTGCCCTGGCCCTAAACTTGCTCCATAATTTTCTTGTTCAATGCCTAATTTTTTTAAAAAATCCATTTCTACAAACCTTTTACAACAGATCTTATCGCTTCAGATAATAGATCTATTTGATTTTTATTAATAGTTAGTGCAGGTGCTAGGCGCACCGTAGTATGATGAGTTTCTTTAGCATAAACACCATGATTTAATAACTCTACAGAAACAATATGGCCATCAAGATGTTCTTCATTATGCATTTCAAACGCAGTCAATAATCCTTTACCTCTTACTTCTTTAATTTTATCGGGAAAATCATCTTTGATTGAATTAAGATGACCCATTAGATAGTTTCCTTGTTTTTTAGCATTTTCAGCTAGGTTTTCATCTATTAACACCTTAATAGCGTACGTACCTACTACAGATGCAAGAGGATAACCTCCAAAGGTCGAACCCTCGCTTCCAGGGGTTAACACATCTAAAACATCTTTCCTTCCGGCCACAAATGAAATCGGTAATATTCCACCTCCGGCTGCTTTGCCACAACCCATAATGTCGGGTTTAACACCAAATAACTGATGTGCAAAATTTTCTCCTGTTCTACCAAAACCTGTTTGGACCTCATCCATAGCAAGTAATATATTGTGTTTTTTACATAACTCTGAAACTTTTAAAAAGTAATCATCTCTTGGAACAATAACCCCTGCTTCACCTTGTATGGGCTCAACCATAAAACTCGCAATTCTATGCCCTTTTTCATTAAATAGAGCTTCCAAAGCGTCAACATCATTATAGGGAACCAGTTCAATACCTGGGACAAATGGTCCAAAACCATTTCGAGAGTCTTCATCATCTGACATCGAAACTGCCGCTAAGGAACGTCCATGAAAATTACCAGTTGCTCCTACTACGATCACTTCATCTTGAGGAATACCCTTTTTGAAATGGCCCCACCGCCTACTTATTTTAAAAGATAATTCCCAAGATTCTACTCCTGCTACTTTTGGCACAACCTTATCCATGCCCGTTATCCCAGTAACAGCTAATAAAAATGCGCTCATATACTTATGCCTTATAGACCTAGGTACCGTAGGCAATTTTTCTTTATCAAGGTGTTCTATTACCGAATTAACTATAGTTTTGTTCAACTGTCCCTGATTTACTGCAGAATAACAACAGAGACCATCTATCAATTCTGTCTCAATATACCTTTTTACATCATCTGGATGTGGTCTTCGAGCAACAAGCGTGGAAGAATCTTTCACTTTGGAAACTACTACATTTTCTAGTGGGGAGTAATTTTGTCCTCCCATATCTTTTTCAATAGACTCGTGCTCTGCGGGAGTTAAATCACCGATTCGAACGCCATTAACCGTTAAATCATCACCGTATCCGGTTATGGAAACTGAATTCATTATTACTCCAAAATTATATTAAAATAACGCACTAAAATTAAAATGAATTCATATAATTATGGGGACAATAAAATAATTAAATTGACAATTTTTATCTTGGCAGGGGCCTATCGAGATCAGCGATCACAAATGCCATGATGGCCATTGCAGCTACACACTTGTTAAAATCATGAAAATCAACTTTATCAAATGTATCTGCTGCTGAATGATGATACCAAAAGTATTTTGAGAGGTCTACATTAAGAGACATTACAGGTATTCCCTCATCATTCAGTATTGCCACATCTGGCGCCCTTCCCCAATCTGTAATTTGATTAGCTTTTATGGGTTTTAATAATTCATGGATATTTTCTATTATTTTACGGGCATCTTTATTACCGCTAAATCCAAAACCTTGTGGTGCGAAGACACCTGCATCTGACTCAATTGCCACAATATGGTTATCAAGCTCATCCAAATGCATATCCCTGTATGATTTACTACCCCTCAAACCATTTTCTTCATTGGTCCACAAAACGCATCTGATGGTTCTTTTTGGATTTAATCCCAATGTCTTAATCAATCTTAAAACCTCCCATGATGCTATGCATCCTCCACCATCGTCGTGTGCTCCTTGTCCAACATCCCAGGAATCTATGTGCGCACCTACAACTACTATCTCATCAGGATACTCATATCCTTTTATTTCAGAAATGATATTGCGTGACCATCTATCCCCAACGGTTTTTGCCTTCATTTGGAGTTTTAGAGTAATTTTTTGTCCACGTTCATGGATACGGCCAAGCATCATTGCATCTTCCATTGTCAAGGCTGCTGTAGGTATTTTATCATAGTTTTCATCATAGCCCATAACGCCAGTATGTGGAGTATCCATTGACCAATCACCAATGGACCTAACTAAGCTTGCAACAGCGCCATACTTCGCTGCTCTACTGGCTCCAGAATATCTATATTGCACTGT
>JAYNUL010000068.1:0-2609 GCA_038281125.1 Fidelibacterota bacterium
ATCAGTCTTGTCCTCTGTTTGTACCACTTGTTGAAGAAGGATTAACGAAAGGGCCAATAACTAAATTGATTACAGAATCTTACCTGAGTCATTTTAAAAATACTGATGTGGATACTCTCATTTTGGGTTGTACTCATTACCCAATATTGACAGCGGTAATCAAAGATGTAGTAGGTAAAAGTATAAGCCTTGTTGATTCGGGTAAAGCTACCGCTGAAGTTGTCATGGAGGTCTTGAATAAAAATGGCCTTCTTTCAGAAGAGTCTAATGGCGGAGTCTACTCTTTTGTAACAGATTCAAAGCAATCGTTTCGAAAAGTAATTACTAAGGCTCTGGCTCCTGAAATTAATATTAGTATTAAATCAATTAATCGCATTGACATCGGCTAATCTATCTCAGACCCTTAAATCTTTGTACAAACTACAAAGACGTGGTATTAAAATGGGACTTAATCACACATTTCGGTTATTAAAGTTGTTAAAGAATCCCCAAGATAATTTTAAGTCAATTCATGTAGCCGGGACCAATGGGAAAGGATCAACAGCGGCAATCATATACAGCATACTAATTGCAAATGGCTATAAAGTTGGTCTTTATACATCTCCCCATCTTATTAATTTTAATGAAAGGATAAGGGTTAATGGGGTCACAATAACTGATGAAGAAATAATATCATTTATGAAGCATGTTGAACCAGCAATTAATGAAATTAAATCAACATTCTTTGAAGTAACAACAGCAATGGCATTTTACCACTTTAACAATAATGATGTAGATATTGCAATAATCGAAACTGGATTAGGAGGTAGGTTAGATTCTACAAATGTAGTTAATCCACGTTTAACTGTAATGACATCAATCTCTCTTGACCATAGGGATATACTAGGGGACACGATCGAAAAAATAGCTAAAGAAAAAGCGGGAATAATTAAAAAAGGGGTGCCTATGGTAACAGTAAACCAAGTCAATAATGTTTCTAAAATTTTAGAAAAAAGAGTTAAAGAAAAAGAATCAGTGATGCACATATGCCCTAATCCAGAATCAGTCAAACTATGCTCTGATGGTACGAGTTTTGAGGTTAATGGTAATAATTTTAAAACATCATTAATTGGAGAGCATCAGGCACAAAACGCTGCATTAGCAATTGCTACAACAAAATTATTTAATTCTAAGATATCATATGAAACAATTGATAAAGGACTAAGAAATGTCTACTGGCCAGGGAGATTACAACTAGTTTCTGATAAAATTTATTATGATGTTGCACATAATGAGGACGGAATCAAATCTGTATTAAAAAACCTAAATAGAATGTTTCCCACCTCTAAACTTTATGGTCTACTCTGTTTAAAAGGAGACAAAGAAATTGATTGTATTGCTGAATCAATTAAATCACAATTTGAAATGCTTTTTGTGTCAACTAGTAAAGATGGGCTATTGATGGAGCCTGAAAAGCTATCTAGAGAATTGCATAATTTAAAAGTAGATAATCTCCCCTCAAGTGATATCAGTTCAAGTATATCAAAAATTAAAAAGATTCGGAAACCTGATGGTGTAATTCTGATTTTTGGATCACACTATATTGCTAATGAAATTTTTTCAGAATTTGAAATATCTTTTGACACAGTACTAATTTAATGTAATTTTAGTCTGCTCAGGCACGCCCACAGAGCATTTAATTTTATTTCCAATAAATTTATACACGAGTTTACAATATATGAATCTCAATGAATTACAATCACTTAACATTAGGGAGCTAAATGAGCTAGCTCAGAAATTATCCATACAAGGAGGTGTTTCTGGCCTGAATAAGCAAGAACTAATTGTTAAAATTTTAGAAACGCATGCTAAAAAAGATAACTCTTTTTCTGCTAGGGGGGTTCTGGAAGTCATGCAAGATGGTTATGGATTTCTTAGATCTCCTGATTATAATTATATGCCAGGCCCAGACGATATCTACGTTAGCCCATCTCAGATAAAGAGATTTGGTATGAAAACTGGCCATCTAGTTTCTGGTCAAATTAGGCCTCCAAAATCAAAAGAGCGCTTCTATGCTTTATTAAAGGTTGAAACAGTTAACGACAAACCCATAGACAAGTTGAAGGATATAATCTTATTTGACAATTTTACCCCCCTTTATCCAGAGGAGAAATTTAATCTAGAAACAAAATCAACTGATTTATCAATGCGAATTATGGATTTAATATCTCCGATTGGCAAAGGGCAACGTGGGTTAATTGTTGCTCAACCAAAAACAGGGAAAACTATATTGCTTCAAAAACTTGCCAATTCAATTAGCAATAATCATCCTGAGACAAAAAGAATTGTACTCTTAATCGATGAGAGACCTGAAGAAGTAACCGATATGAAAAGGAATGTAGATGCTGAAGTTATAAGCTCTACATTTGACGAACCACCAGAGCGGCACGTATCTGTTGCAGACATGGTATTGCAAAAGGCAAAAAGAATGGTAGAATATGGTGATGATGTAGTAATACTTCTTGACAGTATTACTAGGTTAGCAAGAGCACACAACGCTGTTATTCCTCACAGTGGGAAAATTCTTTCCGGAGGAGTTGATTTTAATGCATTAAAAAAACCAAAACAAT
>JAYNUL010000068.1:2709-8253 GCA_038281125.1 Fidelibacterota bacterium
GGGAAAATTCTTTCCGGAGGAGTTGATTTTAATGCATTAAAAAAACCAAAACAATTCTTTGGAGCAGCAAGGAATACTGAAGAAGGTGGGAGCCTTACAATTGTTTCTACAGCTCTTATTGATACTGGTAGTAGAGCCGATGAAGTAATTTTTGAGGAATTCAAAGGTACAGGTAATATGGAGCTAGCTTTGGATAGAAGATTAAGTGATAGGAGAATGTACCCTGCGTTTGATATCATAAGGTCCGGAACAAGAAAAGAAGAATTACTATTAAGCCGGATAGAATTGAGCAGAATGTGGATATTGCGAAAACTTCTAAATGATATGAAGGTTGAAGAAGCAATGGAGTTTATGCAAGACAGAATGAAACGAACAAAAAACAATAAAGAATTTTTAGATACAATGAGTAAATAGTTTTTATGCTATAAAATAAAATGTAATGAGTGATAGTTATCCTGATATAAAGTCAGTTGTAGTTAGGGTTATCACGAATAAACCTGTTCGTAAAACACCCTACCAAGTTAAAGGTGTTTTCATGCGCCAATATCCAAATGAAGACATTATTCCTATGCTGGATGGGTCCTATAGAGATCGGTACCTATATCCTAGAGTCCAAGTGAAAATTTTAAATGAACAGATTTATCTTATTGGAATAAATGAAGGCGTTGACTCTGTGATAAGTTTGAATGAAAGATTAAAATCTCTTGACTTTGGGAATATTACCTTTGATGTTGAGCATACCGATTTAGATTCTGTTAGTAACCAGTTCACACCCTCTGACAATCTTGTTCATTACAAATTTATAACACCTTGGGTAGCTTTAAACCATATGACGGGTGGCAAGTATAAGTTTTTAACAAACCAAGAAAAACCATCCTATCTAAATAAGTTATTGGGTCAGAATATTATCTTTCTAGCAAAAGAAGTTGGGGTAGATCTAACTAATGACATATTAACAAAGGTAAAAGTATCGAGTTTATTCCCAAAACCAGTTGGTGATAATAAATGGGGTGCTTTCATGGGCGCATTCAAGACTAATTTTATATTGCCCAATTATATTGGCATTGGTAACGGTATAACAAGAGGTTATGGCACTATATACGGTGCTTCAAGTTCTGATGCCCTCTCTTTTGATGAAAACGAGTTGAATAAAATCGAAATAGAAGATTTTGATGAAAGTGAGGGTGTAGATTCCATTTCAGCATCTGATGTCCCGAATCCAAAGAGAAAAAGGTACGGCAGTGGTAAAAAGAGAAAGTTTATTCATAAAAACAAACCTAAAGATTTAAAAAACAAAAAGAAGAAAAAATACTCAACCAAAAATCAAAGAAAACAAAATAAACACTATAATGCTTCAAATAGAAAGAAACAACGTCACAGGCATATAATTTCTGAAGATTATGATATTGAAGAAGTAAGTGGTGACACAAAAAAACAAAATAATAATGATCACAATGATGATCAGAGATTTAACACAGAAGAACATCATAAAAAGCAACATAAATTTTGAAACATAAACTTGCAGACCGTATAAATAAGATTCAACCTTCCTTCACTTTACAGATGGCAACGATTGCTGCAGAATTAAGGGCTAAGGGTGAAAGTGTAATTAACTTTTCAGTTGGAGAACCAGATTTTAATACTCCTGAAAATATTATAGATGCTGGCAAGAAAGCAATGGACCAAGGATATACCAAATATACAGCAGGCCCTGGCATGATTGAATTCAGGCAGGCAATTTGCAAAAAATTAAAGTTGGAAAATGGATTAGAGTATAGCATAGATGAGATTCTTGTATCAAATGGTGAGAAACAGAGCCTTTCTACAGCGTGTCAGGCTTTATTTGGGCAGGGAGATGAAGTAATAGTTTTCCGACCTTATTGGGTATCATTTCCTGAGTTCATACGTCTTGCAGATGCCGAGCCACTGTTAATAAACACATTACCAGAAAAGAATTTTGAGCCTGATTTTGAAGAGTTACTATCAAAAGACCTTAAAGCTGTTAAAGGAGTTATATTAAATTCTCCTTCGAATCCAACAGGGGGAGTGTGGGGGAAAGATTCTCTTATTAGAATGCTAGAAATTGCCAAAAAGCATAACTGGATCGTGATATCCGATGAGTGCTACGAACGCTTGGTATATGATGGAGAATTCACGAGCACTGAAAAAATTAATCAAGATCACAATATTAACGCTACCGTAATAACATGCCTTAGTTTATCTAAAACATATTCCATGACCGGTTGGAGGATTGGATATTCTGCAGGGCCAGCTTACATAATCAAAGCAATGGCAAAAATTCAGGGGCAAGCTACATCTTGTGCTAATTCAATTGGTCAAGTTGCTGGGATTGAAGCACTAAGCGGAAGTCAGGAATGCGTTGAACAGATGAAGGGCGCTTTTAAAAGGAGAAGAGATTTAATTGTTCAACTTCTAAATGAGCTTCCGAATGTTTCCTGTGCTATTCCAGGCGGAGCATTCTATGTTTTTCCTAATTTCGAGAAATATCTAGGCAAGAAAGGAAATGGGAAGTTATTAAAAGATACTTTTGATATTTCAGAGTATATTTTAGAGTCTGCTAAGGTTGTAACTGTACCAGGAGATGGATTTGGTGCACCCGGGCATATTCGATTCTCTTATGCGACGGATAGTAAGACGATAAAAGAAGGTGTTGATAGAGTTGCTATTGCTCTAAAAAATATTGTGTAATTAGGAGAAAATTATGAAACAAAACACACATCCAGATAATTATAGATTAGTAGTATTCAAAGATACTTCATGTGATTACGCTTTTTTAACAAAATCTACAGTAGAAACAAAAGAAACAATAAAGTGGGATGATGGAAAAGAATACCCATTATGTAAAATTGAAATTTCTAATAAATCTCATCCCTTTTTTACTGGAAAACAGAACCTAGTTGATACAGCAGGGCGAATAGAAAAGTTCAATCAAAAGTACGGTAAAAAGTAGGTTCAAAGCATGTAGGTGTACTGTTTTGACAGGAGAGCCTATTTTATGAAAAGAAATCTATTGATTTTAACTATGCTTCAAAGTACCACTACAAAAAGCTCTGAAGATGAATTGGTTGGGGAAAAATATACGGCTGAGGCCACAAGTTGAGGGATAAACTCCAAACTATTATAGACAAACACTCTTTACTTTCTGAGCAGTTAGCAGATCCTGAAATCTTCAATGACCAAAAAAAGTTAACAACCACAGCAAAAGAGCACAGTGCACTTGAGGATGTTGTAAATGTTGGTAAAGAATACTTAGCTGTGTTGCAGAACATTGAAGATGATAAGTCGATATTAGATGGAGATGATGCCGAGCTTAAAGAAATTGCTCAAGAAGAATTAATTGAATTAGAATCCCGTAAGGACAAACTAGAGAATGATTTAAAAATTCTTTTACTACCCCGAGATCCTAATGATGACAAAAATTTAATTTTAGAAATAAGAGCAGGTACAGGTGGGGACGAAGCTGCACTATTTGCAGCTAACTTATTTCGAGTTTACACGAGATATGCTGAAAGAAAAAATTGGGAATATAAAGTTATGGACTCTTCTGATACAGGTATTGGTGGAATAAAAGAAGCCATTGTTTCAATACAGGGCAAAGGTGCTTTTGGGATGCTAAAATACGAAAGCGGCGTACATAGAGTACAGCGAGTCCCAAAGACAGAGACAAGTGGACGTGTACATACTTCAGCTGCAACAATTGCTGTCCTGCCGGAAGCAGAAGATGTAGATATTGAAGTTAATGATTCTGACTTAAAGATTGATACATATAGAGCTAGTGGGGCAGGAGGACAACATGTTAATAAAACTGAATCCGCAATACGTATTACCCATATACCAACTGGGCTTGTAGTTACTTGCCAGGATGAATCTTCTCAACATAAAAATAGGGCAGCAGCACTTAAGGTTCTTAAATCAAGATTATTAGCATCCGAACAAGAGAAAGCCGCCGCAGAACGAGCTGCAGAAAGAAGGAGCTTGGTTTCCACTGGAGATAGATCTGCAAAGATAAGAACATACAATTTTCCACAAGGAAGAGTCACTGATCATAGGATTAATTTTACTTCATATAAGTTAAATGAAATTTTAGATGGTGATATCACGGAGGTAATTGAAAAGTTAAAAATCGCAGAGCAGCAAGAATTAATGGCTTCCGATATTTAATGAGATTATTCTACTGGTTCTCACAATACTTCTTTTTATAACATGCCAAAAGTTTGGCGGATTGTTGACCTGATTCAATGGTCAGAATCATACTTCAGAGAAAAGTCTCATCAAAACCCTCGGTTAGAAATAGAATGGATGTTGTGCTCTCTATTAAATTGTGAGAGATTAGACTTATACATGAGATTTGATGAACCCTTATCAGGTTCACAATTATCAACTCTTCGTGGCTGGGTAAAAAGACGAACAAAAAATGAACCTTTACAATATATCACAGAATCATGCGAATTTTACGGCAGAGAATTTTTTGTAGATAAAAGAGTGTTAATACCCAGGCCAGAAACAGAGCGTTTAATTGATGAGGCAATTAAATCTATCAAGCATGTCAGATCACCAAATATATTTGACATAGGCACAGGGTCGGGTTGTATAGCAATAACGTTAGCGAAAGAAATAAAAAATTCAAATGTTATAGGAATTGATAAGTCTATCATGTCTTTACAAGTAGCAAAAAAAAATAGCGCTGAATTAAATGTTGAAAACGTTATGTTTCTCGAAATGGATATTTTAAATCAATACCCAAAAGAAAAATTTGATCTTGTTATCTCAAATCCACCTTACGTTCCAAAAAAGGAAATTCCTGGTTTGATGAAGGATGTAAAAGACTTTGAACCTGAAATTGCTTTAACTGACTTTGATGATGGGCTCACTTTTTATAAGCGGATTTCTAAAATAATTCCACACATTCTCAAAGATGATTCGTCATGTATTTTGGAACTTGGACTAGGGAATCACCCTGAAAAAGTTTTATCAATTTTTAAGGAATCAGGCTACTCTAATATGGAAATTTTTGATGATTACAATGGCGACAAGAGAGTGTTGAGTATCAAAACATAGCATGTGATATATAGGGGGAATGGTGAATTCTATTTATTATTATATAAAACTACTTAGACCATTAAATGTTATGACTAGCGCCCTTGCAATTATAATCGCTACTGCAATTTTAGAAGGATTAAATAACCATCATGTTTTATTGATTACAACAACAGTTGTCATGTTATATACCGCGGCCTCAAATGCTTTGAACGATGCTCTAGACTATGAAATTGATTTAATCAACAGACCGGGAAGACCAATTCCTTTGGGTTATGTATCTATAAAAGGTGCATTATTTATCTCCTTCCTGCTTTTTGCTTTTGGAGCAGCTTTATGCTTACAACTTCCAGATATGGCAATAGTAATTGGGGTTTTTATATCACTTCCACTTATGGTCACCTATTCCACCAATCTAAAGGGGAAATATCTAATTGGTAACCTGGTAGTCTCATTTTTACTGGGGGCTTCATTTTTATTTGTTGG
>JAYNUL010000069.1:0-1559 GCA_038281125.1 Fidelibacterota bacterium
TCTAATTGCATAATCATTTTTTCATATTCAACTTGGACTTTCTGATACTCCATCTGAAGTTGAGATTCTGCTTCGGTAAACTCTTCATATTCTGTACGAATTCTTTCTGATTGAATATATCCAATCTTTAACTGAGCAAAGGTCGATGCTACAGTACAAAAAAAGATCGAAACAAAAATCAAGTTTCTTGAGGATTTTTTCAAAATTTACTCCTTCTATTTAAAATTGTTGACCAAAAGTCAGAGTGGTCTTCCATGCTGGAGCTAATTCACCATATTGATCAACTCTGTCAAAACCATAACCAATATCAAACCCCAACATGCCAATCATTGGCATGAAAAAACGAATACCTGCACCAACAGATCTTTTTAAATCCAGAGGCCCACTTCTTGGGAGACTTAATCTTTCCATCAAATCACCTGAAGACCAAACATTTCCCATCTCAGCAAAAACTAGCCCGTAAACTACAGGATTTTCTGCAAATGGCACTCGAAATTCTGTACCAAATTTAATCATAGCATTGCCGCCAATTGGGTTGCCACTAAATGTAACAGGCCCAACTCGATTATCATCATACCCTCGAAGTGGATTACCGTAAGGAATACCATTCCCTCCCATTATAAAACGATCATAATAAGGTATATAAGATGAACTCCCATCTTGCGAAGGAAGTTCTTTGACAATACCAATTTTCATAGAATTCATTAAGGTAAATTTCCAAAATGTAGGTGTATACCATTCTAAATTGAGAACATGTTTATGAAAATTTTCTTGCCCTCCTAAAACCCATCCTGACAATGTAGAGTTAATTGAGAAGTGTGATCCAATTGTAGGGAATTCAGGATGATCTCTACTATCTCTTCGAATTGTCTGCACAAAACTTATCCCATCCGTTTGAGTTTTCCCTCCAGCATATTTTTCAAGGTCAGCATCACTACCAGTATAGGCTCTTCTTCGAACCATAAATCTCCAAGTCCCTCGAAAATAGTCATCTGGCCATTTAAATATACGACCCCACATAATACTTCCATAAGTACTTGTAGTCTCAAGGGGTGAATAATACATAGCAGAACCACCTCCTCGCATATCGTACCCCAATGAGGCACCAATAAGATTTTTTGTATCATTTACCATAGGATCTGTAAAACTAATTGATGCCCTGCGTGTTTTAGGTCTATTAACACTAGAACCTTGATACATATAACTATTTTGGCCACCACCACTTACACCTTCATTATAACTAAAACTAAAACTTTGACCCTTTCCTCTAAAATTAGGTAGAGATAGCCCCCCTCCTCCAGTTAGCCCGTAATATTGAGAATATCCCATATTTGCACTTGCCTGACCTGCGGGTTTTTCTTCAACAGTGAATTCAATATCAATTTTATCTTCAGATACTGGAACAATATTTGGTGAGGCATTTGCAAAAAAGTTTAACATCATTACTTCGCGGTAGCTTCTAGCTATTAAGTCTTGATTATATACATCACCTGGGAATACCCTCAATTGTCTGCGAATTACATTTTCACGAGTTCTAGTATTGCCCATAATTGAAATTT
>JAYNUL010000069.1:1659-6236 GCA_038281125.1 Fidelibacterota bacterium
TCCCATGAAAAGTTTCGATACTTATACTGAGGACCTTCGTCCACTGATAAAACAATATTCATTCTCTTATCGTTAGAGGAATAAAAGATAGAATCACTTAAAATATTAAAATCTCTATATCCTTTATTTCGATAATAGGTAGCTAGAAGGTTTTTATCTTCATCAAATTTTTTCTTATCAAAAGTAGATCTCCAAAAAAGGTACCATGGCTGTTGCTTTGTCTCTTTCATTTCCCATCTTAAACGAAAATCAGATATAGATTTATTTCCTTCAATAATTATTTTCCCAATTTTTACTTTTTTATTTTCTTTAATTTTAAATGTAAGATCTCTTACAAGCTCTTTGCCCTTGCCACCAAATAGGTCTAGATCTTTGTGAGGTACGGTAAGTTGAGATTCAATATCTACATTAAGATAGCCTTTTTCAGCATATATTTCTCGAATTAGTTCTTTTGTATTATGAATTGTACTTGGTTTAATTCTTTGACCCGTTGAAAGTTCAATTTCTTCCTTCAGTTTTCGATCTTTTACTTTTTTATTCCCTTTATAATTTATTTCCCCAAGTACAAAATTTTCTTTTATTTCAATAGTTATTGAAAGTCCTTCTTCTGTTTCTTCATTAAAATGAATTTGAACATCTTGGAAAAGGTTTAATTGCCAAAGACGTTTTATAGCACGAGGGAAATCGGCAGTTGTAATTGTTTGCCCTTCTCTTAATCCGGCTGTAAAAATAATAGTTTTTTTAGAAGTTATTTCGTTCCCTTCTACTTCAACTTTGGCAATTTTTATTTCCTCATTTTGAGAAAAACCAAGTGAAGAAAGTAGGATGCTAATGATTATTAGACGTAACACTTTCATCCTTGAATCAATTGTTTAACATTACCGAAACGACGTTCTCTGGATTGGAAGTCTAGTATAGCATCAAAAAGCTGTTGCTCACGAAATTCAGGCCAAAATATATCTGTCATATATATTTCTGTGTAAGCTATCTGCCAAAGTAAAAAGTTGCTCAATCTATGCTCACCACTTGTCCTAATCAACAGTTCAGGATCCGACATATTACTTGTATACAATGATTCGCTAATTGCTTTTTTATCAATACTTTCCGGATCAACTTTTCCTTCTTGCACTTTTAAGGCCAAACTTTTTACTGCCCTTATTATTTCTTGATGGCTACCATAATTCAAAGCGAGATTAAGGTTTAATCCTTTATTATCTTTTGTCAACTCAATTCCATCTCTTAATCCATTCGCAGTTTTTATTGGAATTGTATCGAGATCTCCAATAATCGTGAATCTCACATTTTTCTTATGAAGTTCACTAATTTCTTCTTTTATTGTTTTAAGTAATAAACTCATAAGCGCACTAACCTCTGATGGTGGCCTCTTCCAATTTTCAGTAGAAAAAGTATAAAGCGTTAGATGCTTAACGCCAATCTCGCCGCAAACTCTGGTTATTTCTCTGACGGAATTAATACCTTCTTTGTGCCCTGCGATACGTGGCAAGGCTCTTGCTCTCGCCCATCTTCCATTACCATCCATAATGATTGCTATGTGTTGAGGAATGTTTCCTTTAAGGATCTTATCTGTAATTGATTCTTTCATAGGGAAAAAGCGGGCGAAATTACTCCTAGCCTAGTGGCAATACAACCTAGATAGGTAACAAATGCATTAACTATAAGTTATAAACAGTTTAATTGGATCAATGTTCCCTATTAGTTTATTTAATGTTATTGAGAATATTTTCTGCAATCTTACTGTATGTTTGCCCCATTTTGCTTGGTTCATCATCGAGTGCAACCGGGGTACCTTTATCAGCAGATAACATAATTTCTTCTGATATGGGAATCTGACCAAGCAATGGGACGCCAAGTCTTTCACTCTCTTTTTTACCGCCGCCAACCTTGAAAATATCAAATTTAATTTCGAAATCACCATTTTGATTTTTTTGGATCGGCTTACCGTTTATTTCTAATGAGGCTTCTGGTGGATTTACTTTTCCATTAATTACTAAACCAGACATGTTTTCTATAACACCTAAAACAGGTGTATTAACCTTTCTAAACATGTCTGCACCTTTGCGAACATCTGCTAATGCAATATCCTGAGGTGTTGTGATTATTATCGCCCCAGTCATGCGTAACTTTTGTGTAAGTGTCAATTGAATGTCGCCAGTACCTGGAGGAAGATCTAGCAGCAGAATATCAAGATCTCCCCAAGCAACATCCCTAAAAAATTGTTCTGTCATTCTGGATACAAGAGGGCCCCTCCATATGACTGGCGTGTCATTACCGCTTATGAAACCAAAGCTCATTATTTCCATTCCAAATTTTTTAATTGGAATTAGTTTATTATCCTCGGTCATTTTAGGCTGCTCATTAACCCCTAAAAGGATTGGCAAAGACGGTCCATATATATCAAGATCAAGAAGGCCAATTTTACCCCCTTTTTTTGAAAAAGCACATGCAAGATTTGTTGCAATAGTTGATTTACCAACACCACCCTTACCACTTGCTATTGCAATAACATGTTTAACATTATCTAGAATAGGTTTCGTAGAGGATGACTGTTGTGGTGAGGAAGTTGCACTCACATCAGTTTTTAAGGATATCTCTACTTTGGTATAGTCATTAGATAATTTTTCTTTGACGCTTTTTATTACCTCTTGCTTTTTTTCTTCGTTTTGCGATGAAATGCTTAGTTCTAATTTGACAACATCGTTATCTACGGTAATATTTTTAACCATCCCAAAGGAAACAATATCTCTATTAAACCCTGGATAGTTAATTTGCTTTAGCTTTTCTAATACCTTCTCTTTTTCCATATTTTTTCACAAAATAAAAACGGTCACCAAACAGTAACCGTTTTATTGTAAGATCTAACTAGCTTTTTAGCCTGAATATTCTCTTCCAAACCATTCGTAATTTATTTTTATATACTTATTCCATTCTTCTGGGACTTCACTTTCTTCGAAAATTGCTTCAACTGGGCACTCAGGTTCACACGCACCACAATCAATACACTCTTCAGGGTCGATATATAAAGAATCGTTTTCCTCTGGAACGAATCCATCTGCTTTTGCTTCAGCACCTGCACCAGTCTTATCATGTGGACCATGAATACAATCAACTGGGCATACTTCAACGCAAGCCGTATCACAGGTGCCAACACATGGTTCAGCAATAATATATGTCATTTTTGTACTCCTTAAAAAGTATTAATTTTTTTTAATGTTCCTGTTGCAATTTAAAATTAAAATATAAATCATTAAAACGGTTTTGAGATTAATTTAGATTTTTAATTATTTCTATTTTAATTACTTAAATCAATAGGGATACCACTTACATCAATTTATGAGCTATATAGTAATTGACCAAGGAACATCATCAACAAAAGCATTTTTCTTTAGCAACAAAGGTAAAATTCTCCACCAAAAAAGGATAAAGTATAAACTAGAAAGACCAAAGCCATTTTATATAGAATGTAATCCTAGAATGATACTCGAAGATATCGTTTGTCTTTTTAATGGAATGGTCACTAAAGAAAATAGCGAAAATATTCATGGATTAGGATTTGCATTTCAGCGCTCCACCTTTCTCTTCTGGGAAAAGTCATCTTGTTTACCATTAACTCCTGCTATTAGCTGGCAAGACAGCAGAGCCACAGTGATTCTAGATAAATTTAAGAAGTATGAGAAAAAAGTGTGGAATATAACAGGAGCTCCGTTAAGTGCTCATTTTGGTGGTCCTAAATTCTACTATATGGTTAAAAACAATAGAAACCTCAAGCAGAAGATTAAAAATGGGGAGGTCTATTTTGGTCCTTTGAGCGCATTTATAATTCATGCAATTACCGGGCAAGCTGCAATTGATGAATCCATTGCTGGACGAACTCTAATGTATGATCTTCATTCAGGGAGATGGTCTAAATATGCTTTGGATTTATTTGAAGTCCCAATTGACTGCCTACCTCCTATTAAGCCAGTCGAATATGAATATGGAAACTTTCTTAATTCAGAAATTCCTTTATTAGCTGTTATAGGTGATCAACAATCTGCACTAATTGGCCAATCTGGATTAAAAGAAAATACGATTGGTGCTAATTTCGGTACATCCGCAAGCATTCAATA
The DNA here is from genome assembly GCA_038281125.1 of Fidelibacterota bacterium. Taxonomy (GTDB): domain Bacteria; phylum Fidelibacterota; class Marinisomatia; order Marinisomatales; family UBA1611; genus NZWG01. The sequence continues at coordinate 5,787 of JAYNUL010000069.1, forward strand.
TAATGTTGGGTCCAAGCCAGTTGTTGCTCCAGGTTTAATATCAAGTATTCTTTTTTCAAACCAAAAATGTAAATACTACATCTTGGAAGGCACCATTAATGCATGCAACGCTCTTTTTTATCATTTAGAAAAAGTATTAAACATATCTCACAAAGAGATGCATTGGGATATTAGAGCAGAGGGAATAATTGCAGAAGGAATATACGTCCCAGGGTTTAGTGGTATATCAGCCCCATATTGGAAGCCTGGATTCCCTGATATATTTATCGATACTGGTAAAGACCCCAATCAAATTATTAGAGCAGGAATGGAATCTATTGGCTTTCTGTTTAATGATATTCTGAATTGCTTTAGTGAATCTGGCATTGAATTACCTAAATCTATTAATGCCTCTGGAGGAGCAGCAAGGCCTGTCCTACTACAGTTTATATCTAGTTTAACAAATTTAGA
>JAYNUL010000069.1:6336-7960 GCA_038281125.1 Fidelibacterota bacterium
ACTGCCCCTTTTATCTCACTATTAAGGTTTTTTAAAATTTTATCATTCACGGCCATTGAATTACTTAGTTGAATAAAATCTTCATTGGCAACAATAACCTTTTCTCTAGCTGTTTTTGAATCGTCAATTAGCACATCTAATTGCGTTTCAATTTGGTCTATTTTTGCCTTCAAGGAATCTGACTGCTCATCGTTATTTAAAATCTTTTTATTAATCATTAAAAGTCCTATTAGCACTAAAAGAATATTGAAGGCTAGTAATAAAGTGGTCGTGGAAGTGTTTTCATTTTTCATAATTTTAATTATTTATGGTTAAAGTAATTTTATAAAGAATTAAATATTGACAGTTTTTCCATATAAAAATAATTAGTACATACTCATAATACCAAGCATTATTAATATAAAATAAGGTACAAGATCTGCTGCTCCTAAGTAGTCTTTTGCAATTCTTTGTCCTGCAAATAATATGATTATGGTTATTGCAATTACTACAAACCCATAAAAGATCCATAAAGTGCTTCTATTTGCAAATGCATAGTATACTCCGTAGCCTAACATCAAACTTCCAAATATTTCTAAAAAGGTTAATATTAATAACATGATTGGAATAATTTTAATTAGTGGTGAATCTGAAAAATGCGCTTTTAAAAAGTCTAGATTCCCTTTCCTGTCAGTAACTTTATCTAGACCGGATTGAAAAAATGCAATGAAGAGAAAAATTGCAATAAATATTTGACAAAGCTCCATTGGCCCTTTGAAAGGGATACCTAATAGTTCGATTCTATCTCCGTATTTATCTAAAACAGACTGGGCTGGTAAAGTTGTAAACAATAGCGGGAAAATATAAAATTGACGAATAGATTTTTTCATTTTAATCCTCTCTTTTGATCAACTTTTCAATTCTAATTTTAATCAGATCACGAATTTCTTCAATAGAAAGATTTTCATACTCCTCTTTTCTTATTGGGCTACCAAATCTAGTAGTAATTATTCCCGGCATCAATTTCCAATCATTTTTCCTTTTAGCTTCAAACGCACCAATCAGTGCTATGGGGACAATGGTAATTCCCGTATTTTTAGCAATATGAAATGGCCCTTTCTTAAAAACACCCAATTCTCCATCTAACGTTCTTGTTCCTTCTGGAGCAATTATAAATGAAATTCCTTTTTTAATAGCATCTTCAACCAGACTTAAACTCTTTAAAGCAGATTTTAGCCTTTTACGTTTTATAGGAATGGCACCATATTTTTTAATCAACTGACCCCAAACAGGATATTTAAAGATCTCTTCAGCTCCAATAGCAGTAATGTAATGAGGAACAAATGCACCAACCATAAATTGGTCAAACATTGAAACATGATTAAAAAGATATAAATATGGTTGCCCTTCGAGAGGGGGAGGCTGATTTTCTCTAGTTAAAATTTGTCCAGCTAAAAAGCAATAGATCCAACATACTGGTCGCACAATAAAATAATAATATTGTTGTGGAATTATGAAAATTAAAAAGAAAAGGATAAACATTGATGGGATAAAAAATAAAAACCAGATTGGCCACAATAAAAGTGATATTAAAGTTTTAAAGATTCCAACCATGCTTGTCCAAGAAATTAAATATTTTATGATT
>JAYNUL010000070.1:0-254 GCA_038281125.1 Fidelibacterota bacterium
TTTTTTATCATGGAAAATTTAAATTTAGCAAAGAAAATAGTTTTTTATCTTCTAATTTTGCTGGTTACAGTTTTAGTTTTTTACCAATTATATCTAATAATAAATGCTCCTAAATTTAAAAAATATTCTTCTATAAACATCTCATCTACGGTAATAAATGATTTTTCTCAAAATAATATTAATCAAATTGCTACTCAATTTTCGGATGTTGAATTTTGCTATTCTTGTGTTGGTGACAGGGCTGGTATAGTTAT
>JAYNUL010000070.1:264-7946 GCA_038281125.1 Fidelibacterota bacterium
GGGCTCAGGAGAGCCCATATTTTTATCATGGAAAATTTAAATTTAGCAAAGAAATTAGTTTTTTATCTTTTAATTTTATTGGTTACAGCTTTAGTTATTTACCAATTATATTTAATAATAAATGCTCCAAAATTTAAAACATATAATCCTATAAACATATCATCTAAGGTAATAAATGATTTATCTAAAAATAATCTTAATCAAAATGTTACACAATTATCTGGTGATGAATTTTCCTATACAATTGTTGGATACAGGGCTGGAAAAGAAAACAGTTCAGTAGTCCTAAGAAAAAATAATGTTGATTATGTTGTACAGCAGGGTGAGCTAATTGATAATACTTACAGACTTATTTCAGTAAGCACAGATGAGATAGTCTTTGATAGGTCAGGACAAAAGAGGTATATAAAAATAGAAAGAAAATGATTAAAAAATTTACTATTTTTACCTTACTTATTCCTTTTTTTATTGGCGCTCAAGAGACATACATTCTTAACTACGACGACGTTGATTTAAAGAAAGTTACTCAAGATGTCGCTAGCTTTTCAAATAAGACATTAATTCTCGATCCTAGGGTTAAGGGAAGAGTTTCTATCTTTTCAGATACTATTCTTACATCCCAACAAGTTTGGGAAGTCTATCTGAGAACTATTCAGGTTAGTGGTTTTTCAGCAATTTCTGACGGTGATATTGTACGAATAGTGCCAGAAAATGATGCTACTCGTGATAATACTGATATATCAAATGATGGTGACTTTTCTACGAAAATCATTCCTTTAGTTAATCGTTCTGCTGGCGGTATTTTACCAATGCTTAAACCGATAACTGGCAGGCAGTCATACCTATCTAGTATTCCTTCAGTTAATTCCATTCTAATTGTAGATAAATTATCAAATGTTGAGAGAATTGAAACTTTGATAGATCAATTAGATAAAGATAACTCTGCTGGTATTTCAATCATTAAACTTGAAAATTTATCTTCAATTGAGGCTGTCAGGATTTTAGAGCGCTTAAAACTTCAAGAAAATCCAACCATTAATAATTTTATAGCCGTACCATTTCCGACTTCTAATTCGGTAATCCTTTCAGCAAATAACTTTGTAACTACCAACATAACGCAAACCTTGAAGGCATTGGATAAAGATGCACTGAACGACAGCTCAGTCGCAGTGATTTATTTAAAATATGCTAAGGCCGAAGAAGTTTCTACAATATTAAATACTGTTTCAGCACGTTTTTCTAACTCTGAATCATCTGAAAAACCTGTGGTTACTTTCCACGAGAAAACTAACTCTATTATTGTATCTACTGAGCAAGCAAATTTAGATGTCATACGTAATCTCATATCAAAGCTTGATATCAGGAGAGCGCAAGTACTTGTTGAAGCAATCATAGTAGAGTTATCTGAAACAGCTGCAAAATCACTAGGAGTTGAAACCGTATTTGCAGGTGGTGAGGACGGTGATGTCCCATTAGGGATCACTCGTTTTCAAAATTCAAATTCACCTGATTTGTTGGCACTGGCAGGCTCAGCTGCTGAGTCGGGTAACGATGTAACTCTTAGAAACATTGGTGCATCATCTTTACTTAATACTCAGGGGCTGATTGCTGGGGTAGGAAGCATCGATTCAAATGGTGATAGCTTTGCAACCATTATTAGCGCAATTGCAAACGATCAAGATTCAAACATACTGTCGACGCCATCGGTCATTGCCATGGATAATGAACAAGCTAATCTTGTCATTGGACAAGAAATACCAATTACCACTGGAGAAAGTCTGGGTGCTAATAATGCTAATCCATTTAGAACAACTGCACGACAAGAGGTGGGCATTAAACTTTCTATTGTTCCTCAGATCAATGAGGGTAATAGTGTTATTTTAAACATCAACCAAGAGGTTTCTGGGGTTGTTGGTCCATTAACTGGGACCGCCGATCTTATTACCAACAAAAGAACCATAGAAACAACAGTGCTTGTTGATAATAACCAAGTGATTGTACTTGGTGGATTGATTGATGATGATATTCAAAGCTCTGAATCAAGGGTTCCATTTTTAGGGGCCATCCCGGTAGTCGGTAACCTCTTCAAGACATCATCTCAATCAAGAGTTAAGCGTAATCTTTTAGTCTTCATTAGACCAACCATTCTTTTTGATAGCAATGATGTAATGGAGCTTTCAAATGAGAAATATAATTATATTGAAGCTGCAAGACTGTTAGATGGTGCGAAATCTGACATTATAGATCTAACTATAAAACCTTAATGGACCAGTTAATCACTAAGGAACATAAGCCATTATTTCCATACGAATATTCAAAGTCCCAAAGAATCTTAGGAGTAGATATTAATGGTGAGGTTCATATTTTTTCTGAAAATGAACTTAGCTCACTATCCATTCAGGAGTTTTATTCAGCATTTCCAGGGAAGAATTTTGTTACTACCTTATGTAGCCCTAATGAGTTTGAAAAGGGTCTAACTAAACTTTACTCACAAGATAAACTTCAGGAATCTATTGGAGAAGAGCTTTCTGAATCATTTGATCTTGAATCATATGCAAAAACGATCACACCGTCTGAAGATCTACTTCAGGGAAATAATGATGCACCTATAATAAAACTAATTAATGGCATTCTAAGTCAAGCCATTAAAGCAAAGGCATCAGATATTCACTTTGAGCCCTATGAGGACGCATTTATTGTAAGACTAAGAATAGATGGAGTAATGCGAGAACTCATTTCTCAGGATTCAAGATTGTCACCTCCAATTGTTTCTCGATTAAAAATAATGTCTAAGTTAGATATTGCTGAAAGGAGAAAACCTCAGGATGGAAGGGTATCTCTTTCGCTCGGTCCTCAATCTATTGATGTGAGGGTTTCGACATTACCATCATCCTATGGTGAAAGAGTGGTGCTGAGATTGCTTGATAAAGATTCAGCTGAAATAGATTTAAATAATCTTGGATTCTCTGATTACGTGAATGCTAATTATCGAAAAGCACTAAAATCTAACGAAGGGATTATTCTGGTAACAGGTCCCACAGGATCAGGTAAAACCACAACTTTATATGCTGGTTTGCGAGAAATTAACGACAATTCACAAAATATTTTGACTGTTGAAGATCCGGTTGAATATACACTCGCAGGAGTTGGACAAACTCAAGTTAATACAAGATCCGGCTACACGTTTGCAAGCGGGCTAAGGTCAATACTTCGACAAGATCCCGACATTGTCATGGTTGGTGAGATACGGGACTCCGAAACTGCAAGTATTGCAATCCAAGCCAGTTTAACGGGACATCTAGTTTTATCTACCATTCATACCAACAGTGCAATTGGAGCGATAGCGAGACTCAGAGATATGGGCGTGGAATCATATTTATTGGCCTCTAGTATTAGGGTGGTGTTAGCCCAAAGACTTGTTCGCAGGCTTTGCAATCATTGCAAGAAACCTTCAGAAGAAAATACAAATCTATTAACAAGATTTAATTTAAGTTCTGATAAGTCATATTACGAAGCAAGCGGGTGTCAGGAATGCTCATTCACGGGATACTCTGGAAGGCTTGCAATTGCTGAGTTAGTAGAAGTAGATGAAACTCTTAAACAAATGATTCATGACGGCGCATCAGAAAAAATGATGAATGACTATGCATTCCAAAACAATCAATCCATCCAGGAATCAATTAAATTAAATCTTGAAAATGGAATCACAAGCATTGGTGAAATAGTAAGGCTACAGAATATATCAGATGCCTAATTATCAATATGTTGCTCAAAATGAGGACGGTAAGTCTTTAAAAGGTATTTTGCGCTCCGATAACGAAAGAGCTGCAAGGCAAGAAATAAAATCAAAAAACTTATTACTTTTAAATATTAGAGAAACATCCAAAGGAGCTAAAGGTAAAAAAATAGCTCGAAAGGATGTTGCTATTGCAACCAGACAAATCTCTTCGCTGATAGGCTCGGGTATACCCCTTGATAAAGCCTTGCAATCAATTGGTAAAAATTCAAACTCAAAAATTGGCGATTTATTTAATGATATTGGTACTGAGTTACAGCAAGGTAGGCAGTTGCATCTAATTTTATCTGATTACCCAGAAAGCTTTGATCAGACCTATATTTCACTCGTTGCCGCTGGAGAAATCTCAGGTAACTTGGTTGAAGCCTTCAAGAATCTATCAGAATACCTAGAAGATGAAATTTCAATAAAGCAGAAAATTTTTTCGGCTCTAGCTTACCCAATCCTTGTAATTGGTTTTTCTGTATTGGTTGTAATCGCTCTTCTTATTTTTGTTTTACCGCAGGTGACACAGCAGTTTATAAAATCAAATATTGAGCTTCCTTTCTTAACTTCTTTAATGATCTTTATTTCAAATAATATTTTTATATTTGTTGGAGTAATTTTTCTTCTTATTATGGGTTCCTACTTTTACTATAGGAAAAATATCTCAGGAACCTCAGGAGAATCAAACGTACATAAACTTTTATTAAAAATCCCGTTTGTAGGAAGGTTTTTACTAATTAGTGAATTAGAAAAGTTTAGTCGAGTCATGTTTTTAATGCTCAAATCTGGTATCAATCTTGATCAATCCTTAAACCATGCGAATAAGTTAATTAATAACGTTTACATCAGTACAATTATTAAGGACGCAACAGATGATATTATCGAGGGCAAAGATTTTTTATATAAAATCAAGCAAGCAAAAGTATTTCCTGAAATCTTTATTCAATTATTATCCAGTGGCTTCCAGTCTGGGTCATTATTGGAAATGTTTGAAAAATTGGCATTTTATTTTAAAGATGAAATTGATAACTCCAGATCATCATTACTATCAATTATTGAGCCGCTAATATTAATAATTATGGGTGGTATAATTACACTAATTATTTTGGCAATACTTTTGCCAATCATGCAAATGAATAATTCTTTTTTATCGTAATGAAAAAAGGCTTTACTTTAATCGAACTTATGGCAGTTATTGTGATTCTGGGCATTCTTGCGACCGTTGTAGCAATAAATGTATCCCCATTCCTTCAAAGAGCTAATTTTGAAAAAATTAGAGCTGATATTTCTCAGATAGAAAAAGCTCTTGAGCTTTATAAATTTAATGAACTTAAATATCCCACAACTGATCAAGGACTTATTTCCTTAAAAAAACCTCCAACAGATCTTAAAAGGCCTTTCTTATATCCTATAGATGGCTATATCAGCGATGTTCCTATGGACCCTTGGGGCAATGATTATTTATATCTATCACCTGGTATCAATAATATTTCATACGATATTTACACTCTAGGCGCTGACGGTGTCGAGGGGGGTGTTGGTGAGGATGCAGACTTTGGCAACTGGGATATCAACTCAAACTAAAGGCTTTACATTAATAGAGCTATTATTGGTCCTGCTAATCATAGGAATAATTTCATTAATACCATTTATCAATTCATCTTTTATAAGCGGCTACCAGGAGGGAGGTCCCACTCAAATCAATGAACTCTTCAATGCCTTAAAGCAGGAAAGCCAACTTATTAGAAAGCCAATAGCAATTGAAAAAAATAATGAGAAATATAGTTTAGTTTTCTATGATGATGGCTCTTGGAAAGATTATGAAATTTTAGACTTTGACTTGAATATTATTTTAAAGAATTATGCTTTTGATTCATTTAACAACACATTTCTTGAGAATAAAGATAGATCATTTCTAATAATTTTTTTTCCTAGCGGAAGAAACTCTGGTCTTGAAATCCAATTTTTAGATCAAGATCAAAAAATTTATTACGACATATTTGGAGAATTAAATGCAACTTCGTAAAGGCTTCAGTCTGTTGGAAGTAGGTGTTTCAATTTTAATATTAAGTATTGCACTGCTTGCAATATTTCAATCTCTTTCCTTCAATAACTCCAATCTTGAGCTAATGAAAAAAAAGTCATTTGCAAGACAAATAATTATTAATCGAATCTCTTCATATAATTTCATTGATCCCATTCGTATCAATTCCTCAAGATCTTTCAACTATGAATTTGGTTCCTACACTTTTCTAGTTTTTGAAGAAATGAGTGTCGCTGGACCAAATGAAAAACAAATTACCATTCGGATTAACCTGAATGATGAAGTAATTTCAGAATATAAATCAATTGTTGCAAATGGATAAACTTCAAAAAGGATTTACCTTAATTGAACTGCTTATCTCGATAGTTCTGTTATCACTAATAACTATTATTACAACTTCAATTTTGCAAAATTCAATTATTCAAAGAAATCTATATATGGAAAATTCAAATTATCTAGAAAAATATAATAGTTTTTTTGGAGTTTTGCGGGATGACTTTAGATTCATCCAAAACATGGACATGCTTAATGCTGATGGGGTGAGTTCATTTAAAACCCTTTTTTTAAATGATGATGAAAAGCAGCTAAGCTTCATTACTAAGAGTTTTTTAAATGATGATTTAGAGTTAAAAAATATTAGAGTTTTGTATTTTATTGAAAATGAGCAGCTCTATCGAAGAGAATATAAAAGCATAAATCCTGCAGATTTTAATGATTACCTTGATGTGCTTGTTTTAAATGAGGTTACTGATATTCGAATTAGTGCGCATAATAAACAGCGCTGGCTAAATGTATGGCCTTACGATGAGGTTTCTAAAAGAAAACTACCTCACGCTGTTTCTATAAGTATCACTCAACGCCAAGAGGAGGTATTTGAAATAATTTTAGCGACTCATAACGACAATGTTATTTAAAAAAAGAAAAGGCTTTGTACTTATATCTACAATGCTGATAGTTTTAATGCTGTCTGTAATTGCATCTGAAATGAGTAAGGCTTTCTTTTTAGATATTCGCAAAGAGGGCTATCTTTCATTTGATGCCATTGCCCATACCAAAAGAATAGAGTCCGAAAAGTTTTTATTAAATTTTATCAAACGAGAATTAAATAAAAATACAAACGTTAATAAACAAAATCCTATATTCAATGAGGATCTCATATTTCAATTTGATGACTTCATTCTTCAAGGCTCTTTAACCGATTATTCAAACTGTTTTAATGTAAATCATTTAATAACATTTAAAGCAGGTAAATCAAAAGATAACTTAAAAGCTATTAAATATTTCGAGGATTTACTCACAAATTATGAGATAAATTACTTGGATGCTGAGCAAATCATTGATCAAATTCTTGACTGGATGGATGATGATGATGTCCCAAGGAATAACGGAGCAGAAAATTATTTTTATGCAAGTCCGCTTCATAATCCTAGAGAATACACCTCTAAAAGATTATTTATTAATAAATCTGAATTGCTTGCCATACCAAGTATAAACAAAATTAAAAATCGAGATATATGGCAAAAATTATGCATTATTCCAATGAGTTCTAATTTTTATATAAATATCAATAGTCTTCGAGAGAGTGATAAATATCTACTTTCTAGTGCTATTAATCAGTCAAATTTAAATGAGGCGACCATGATGATCAAAGAAACACCCATTGAGGGATTCGCTTCAGTAAAAGAATTTTTAGAAACATTTAATTTGCAACAAACTGAGCTGCCGATTGCATTAGATATCACTTCAAATATATTTCTCTTTAATGGCACAATAAACCATCAAGGATTTTCATATAATTTTGAAACTCTTATTAAAAAGGAAAACAACTTTAATTATAGGATTATTGATCGGTTATAA
>JAYNUL010000071.1:0-7866 GCA_038281125.1 Fidelibacterota bacterium
AAGGGCCTCTTGAAAACCAGGTAGTAACTCCTTCATGTAGTCGGGTTGTTTGCCACTTAAGGAGATCAGTTCGTATGTGGTAACCGGTTTATTTCTCCCTTTAACAATAATTCTGTCCATCTCCCTTACTACCACTTTATCTTTCACCTCAGCGTACGTATCTTCTGATATTTGGGTGTATATCCCATAAAACTTGCAAGAGCTTTCCAGCCTAGCGGCCAGGTTCACAGCATCTCCCATCATGGTATAATTCATCCTTTGCTCTGATCCCATATTCCCTGTGACCATAGGCCCAGAATGAATACCAATTCTGTTTTGCATGTTATGGACAATCTCTGGCCATCGTTCGCCCTCATTGAACCATTCTTTCCTTAGAAATTTAAGACGTTCCTGCATCTCAAGAGCAGTTTTACAGGCCTTGTATGCATGATCCTTTATAGGGACAGGTGCACCGTAGAAGGCTACAATTGCATCACCAATGTATTTATCAAGAGTTCCTTTGTTATTGAGAAGAATAGTAGTCATATCCGTAAGATAAACATTGAGAAGCTCCACTAAATCTGTTGCTGTAAGCTGCTCGGAAAAAGTTGAAAAATCTTGTACATCTGTAAAAAATGCTGTGTGAAATGCCTCATCACCCCCTAGCTTTGGTTCCTCCTTGTCCTCGACCATTTGCTCGATTAATTCAGGGGATATATAGGTTCCAAAGGTGTCTTTTAAGAATCGCTTATCCCTGTCCATAACCAGAAAGGTAAAAGAAAATACCGATAGCTGAGTCAGTGCCAGGGAGGTAATTGGCCTCACCACCTCCCACATAACACTATGTTCTAGAAATTGACTGGTTGTGAAAATTATCCAGAATACCCCAAAAAGAATCAAAAACCCAAATCCCCAAAACGGCTTTCCTGGAATACCACAAATAAAACCCAAAAAGCAGGACAAAAGTATCATAGACCAAAGTTTCGTTGAACTGGAAACGGGTTTCACAAAATCATTCTGTAGAATACTGTGGATCACGTTCGCGTGAATCTCAGGACCAGGAAAGGATTTCTGGACAGAGGTGCTCTTGAGATCGCCCAGTCCAGCCAGCGATGAACCCACAATCGCCACCTTCCCCTCCCAGTAGGTTGGGTCCAGCATCTCTGGGTCGAAACAATACAGATAGGGTATGTAGGTAAAAGTCTTAAACGGCCCATAGTAGTTCACTGGCATACGTCCCTGATCATCAATGGGTATGCTTCTAATGGTCTCCCCGGCTGTATTATTTAGCCTTAGAATGTTGTTATCCAGATCATAGTCAAATCCATCAGAGGGAATATCTAAAATATCCATAACTGCAGACATCGTAATACTTGGAAATACATCTCCGGATCCATCAAAATGAATCGCAGTTGGAGCCCTGCGAATGATTCCATCCGCGTCTGCTGGGAAATTTGCAGCTCCCATATGATGAGCTGCATTTAAAAGATCAAAATGTAAATTCCCAATTCTTTCACCGGTTGGAAGACGTTTAGCAATTTCTGCTGGTATTTTTAACACGTGCTCTGTTGCGTCATAGGCCTCTGGAATTGAGTCCATTGGATAGAGGTAGTTTAACGTATCAGGGCGCTCAATAACCAAAGAATGATGTATTACCGGGCTATCAAATGTACTCTGGACTAATCGATAGGGATCATTATTAACGAGATATTGTCCTGCAGCCTCCTGGAGTTCTTTGTCTTTCTCACCAAGTCCAGAGGCAAGTGCGCCAACCAGTTCATGCTCATAGGATGATTTAGGGTCAAAAATAATATCAAACATTACCGCATTGGGATTGCCCGATGACATCACATCAATAAGCTGACCATGGTAGGCATGTGGCCAATCATAGTAGTTCCCCATAGCTTCTATAGAACTAAGATCAATATCCACCAAAACAACTTGGTCAATAGATCCCTCTTCGCTAAACGAGGCTCTTGTTTTCATTCGATTATCATAGGATCTAAGTTCATACCCCTGAATAAGATCTGTAAAAAATGATCCCGGACTGTTAGTGAGGGAGTAAACAATCAGCGAAAGAAAAAGGCCTGATACCAGACCCACCAGCATTCTTTTTTGTCTATCGGACAAGGTACGAATCCGCGCTTATTTTGCGTCCTGTTCTTTGTTCCACTTCACAAAGTCCAGGCCTGAGTCAGCGTCCTGGTCAAACTCAAACATACTAAATTTTCCGTCTTTTCTCACATTGATCTGCATGCCCTGCGCGAGCGTTACCCATTCTTCCAGGGTGACCTCATACGGACCAGAGACCTGTGTCGGTGCCTTTATCTCTGTTACTGGACCAAGCTTGAATGGGGTATTCTTGGGAGCGAGTCCCTTGCGCTTTTCTTTTCTCTCTTCAATATAGTTTTTTGTCTGGTTTACATCCACCTTCCCCTCATAAACCAGGACTGAACTCTCGTCCTCTCCTGCCTTGGCCCGGTACTTGGTTCCCCTTATGGCGGCAACTGCAGTTGGAGTACGAAGGTTGATGCTCTTTTTTTCTCCGAATGCTGCTTTTGCAGAGACCCATGCATTGCCTTTTTTTAGGTTGGCATTAAATGACTTGGCCATGGGCTTTACATCTGCCTCATTGAGCTCCAGCTCTGATTTTTCGCTGATTCGTACCTTTCCACCGCCAGTTAGCGTAATCTCGCAACGAGACCTAGCCTGGGTGCGAATGATATTTCCTTCATAAACCTTTTGGTTGGGTTTTGCTCGCTCCCACGTACCCTCAGATAGAGAAACCTCTACCATTCCAAGAGGGAGGGTAATCTTGCCAAAAACCTGTTTGGCTGGTAAAAAGGAGGTTAAAAGGACTGTGCATGTAAGAATTGAAAAGTGGTTCATAGTAACTAAATCCTGATTTGGTAAAAGTATAGAACTAATATAGCACCAAAACGGCCGAATATAGAACGCTGAGAATAAACCTAAAATAAACTCTGATAATACCCGTCTGTTCTCTGGTGGTCCATCTCCCCGATGAAAATAGAAAGCGCAAAATAACTAATAAGATAGTTCTTGTCCAACACCCAGGCAGGGAGATATCTGGGTGTCTTTACCATACCCTCTTTCTTCATCTCAAGAATAATGGGCATATCATCCAGCTCCATTTTGCCAGCAAATAAAAGCTCCAGAACGTCGTTTCTTCCTCTGCTGACTACCGCTCTAATAAAGTTATGTATTCTCACCAAACCATCCAGGTAGACAATATCCTTGGTAAATGGAGCGCCTCCGGTCATCACACCCCCACGAAATATTCTGCGTGCATTTTCAAATGCCTCTGTTTTGAGCCTTGATCTTTCAAGAAAAAAGCGATAGACCTGGATAAAATCAGCCCCGTCAATCGCCATTTGAATGGCCTCAACTCGGTTCATAATTCTTCTCATTCTACGAACGTCAATGCATCCAGTGATGAACTCTGAAAATACTGCCAGACCTTCCTGGGTTTTGGTCACTGAACCATAATTTCCCCCTAAGATTTTCATATCTTTTTGGTGCCTTCCATTCAACGTGGTTGCCACATGAACCATTGCTTCGTGGTTTATCAACTGGTCGATGTCTTTTTCAGTAAAGCTAGCACCCTTGCGCAGTCTAATTCTTTTTGAACTGGCAGTCGCCTTTGCAGAGATTCCATCAGATACAATTACCTTGGGACAATCCTTTCCAAACACTTTCTTGACTCTCTTTTCAATTCTCTCTCTGATCTCACTTATTGATACAGAGTTATTGGATCTTATTTGATTTTTAATGACAGACTGAGCATCCATTACTGAGGCAAACTGTCTCGCAAGGCCCATCGGGGTGGTTTTCCCATCTCTTAGTTTTTTGTTTGGGGTTCCATATATTTTTGAAGAGTGTTTGAAAAATTCCTTGGTGCCACAGCTGCTGATAAGATTGACTCCTGCCTCCAGGTCTTTGGACTTTTTAAGGAGCCACTTGTCTTGTGGAAGATCTCCCAGCTCCTTTCTTGCAAGTCTCAGTCTCTTTTTTATTTCACTGGAATCAAAGAGAGGGTACTCTACCTCTGGCAATTTTTGAGATCCAGATCGAAAGAATGTATATCGTGTGACTTTTGGCCAGGAAAGATGTCCAAGGATTCGTACCTGGCGGCTTATAGAGTATAATGTTTCTGAGACCTCACTGAGTCTTTTTTTGTCTCCACTTTCAAGCATGGATTACGATACAATGTCACCTATAAGCTCGTACTCATTGACCTCGGTAATCTTCACCATATGGAAGGCACCTGTCTCTGCATGTCCTTTCACATGAACGATGTTATCTATCTCTGGAGAGTCAAACTCAGATCGACCTACGCTGGCCTCTTCACCGCTCTTATCGATCAATACTTTTATAGTCTTACCAATAAATCGTTCGTTTTTTTCAAAACTAATTTCATGCTGAATTTCAAGGATTTCATTCTTTCTGAAATCTTTTGTCTCTCTAGGAATATTGTCTTTTAAATCAGCAGCTAGAGTACCTTCCTCTTCAGAATAGGTAAATACACCTAACCGATCAAAGCGAATTTCCTCTACAAAATCTCTTAATTCTTTGTAATCATCTTCCGTTTCTCCAGGATATCCTACAATAAGGGTTGTTCTTAAACCAATTTCAGGAACAGCATCCCTTAATCGAGTTATTCTATTTCTAATACCATCTTGACCCAGTCCTCTTCTCATCGATTTGAGGACATCATCAGATGCATGTTGTATGGGCATGTCTAAATAATTACATACCTTTTCACAATCTGCCATGGCATCAATAATTCGTTGAGAGAGGTGTGCCGGATGTGCATAGTGAACCCTTATCCATTCTAGATTATTAATTCCATTTAGTTCTTTTAAAAGATCGCTAAGGTACACCTTTTTCTCTAAATCCCATCCATATGAAGTTGAATCCTGAGCAATAACCAACAGCTCTTTGGTTCCATTTTCTACCAGACGCTCAGCCTCCTCGAGGATTGCGGGAATCGTTCTGCTCTTTTGAAGTCCTCTCATAATAGGAATGCTACAAAACGAGCACCCATTATCACACCCTTCCGCAATTTTTAAATAAGCATAGTGCCTTGGGGTCATAAGGGATCTGAAAAATAGTGGGTCGTCTTTGGCGTAGTCCTTTCCAGTGAGAAAAGAAACAATCTGTTTGTGGTCATTGCTTCCAAATATTCTGTCGACTTCAGGGATCTCTTTTTTTAGCTCTTCAGGATATCGCTCTGACAGGCATCCCATTACCACAAGCTCTTTTAGGGACCCTGTCTTCTTCATCTCTGCGGCTTGTAATATTGTATCTACAGATTCTTCTCTTGCAATATCTAAAAATCCACAGGTATTTACCACAATAGTGTCGGCCTTTTCTGGATCATCAGTTAGATCAATATTGGTTTTGTTCAACCCTCCGAGTAATATCTCAGAATCTACAAGGTTTTTTGCACAGCCAAGGCTTATAAGATTTAGTTTTTTGTTCTCTTTATTTTCCATTTAATTAATCTTCCAAACCAAGCAAACTATTGACATAATGAACTTTATCAAAGACTTCTAGATCTGTTAATCCCTCTCCAATACCAACAAATTTAACTGGAATATTTAGTTTGGCATACAAGGGAAATATAATGCCACCCTTTGCGGTACCATCTAGCTTTGTTAATACCGCACCATCAAGTTTCCGATCAGCCTGAAACTCTCGGGCTTGGGAAATAGAATTTTGTCCCATGGTTGCATCCAGAGTGATAAGTGACTGAATATGAAAATCTGTGAAACGATTTTCGATTACTCTATACATCTTTTCAAGCTCCATCATCAGGTTTTTATTTGTGTGTAACCGCCCTGAAGTATCAATAATTACGACGTCGCTCTTGCTTGCTCTTGCAGACTCTAGCCCATCAAAAATTACAGAGACTGGTTCGGAGGTTTCCTCGTTGCATATGAGTTTGCAGTCTACCCTTTCACTCCATTTTCTTAGCTGGTCTACTGCGGCGGCCCTATACGTATCTGCCGCAATCAGGGTTACGCTATGCCCCATCTGTTTGTAGAAAGAGGCTAATTTTGCGGTTGAAGTGGTTTTACCAGATCCATTGACGCCCATAATAAGCATTGCAACAGGCTTTTCAATCATGGTTACATCCTGATTTAGTGGTAACCTATCAACCAGCAGATCCCTCACATGATGTATAAAATTTTCGCCTGATGATCTTCTTAGAACATCAAGTATATCTTGGACAACATCATAGCCCATGTCACTCTGTAATAGGTTTTCCTCCAATGTTTCCAGTTCTTCAACCGATGGGCTCTTTCCTGCGAAAGATTTAATGGTATCTACAAACCCAGATCGAGATCTTTGAAGTGCCTTAAATAGTTTTTTTAACATTTCCTGCTTTGATCGATTGAATGAACTGTATTAAGTATTGAACCATGCTTACGACGAGGAGAAATGTGGCAGCATAGATGGATGTCATTTTCATCCAGGGTAAAGCGGTAAACTCAAAAATATGTAAAAATACCCCTAATGCGGTGATTCCCGTAGCCCACTTTCCCCACCAGTTTGCATGTAAAATCATGTAGCCATAGTTCATGCAGTAAATTGCAAAAGCAGCTATGGTCATATGTCTAGTTAGATAAAAGTAAAAAAACCAGGCTGGAAAAGCTTTAACCCCAACCATATATACCAGCACAGATATGATAACTACAAAGTCAGCAGTGGGGTCAATCCATTTCCCAAAGTGGGTTACCGCATCTGCTCTTCTAGCAAAATAACCATCCAGAGCATCAGAAAGAACGGCAAGTACTATTAGAATACCCGTGATCCAGTTCCAATTAGGGTTTGCCATTGAGTATATTATTGGTATCGCTGAAAAGGCACGCAGCAGGCTAATAAGGTTTGCAAGCGTTATGACCCTGGTTGGGTCACTTATAAGACGTTCCTTAAGATTTTGTCGTTTCTTCTTCTCTAATTCTGACATGTTTGTTGTCCAATTCGTCCAGGTCGATTACTTGCTGGCAGATGGATCGGATGAACACTTTGTCATGCGATACGATCATGAAATGCAAGTGGCTCATGCACTCCCTAATGAACGACCGCAATTTTACTCTCTGATCCCACCCAAGTCCAAACGTTGGTTCATCAAGAATTAAGACATCAAAACGGCAGTGGCAAAGTAGAACCAATAGAAATATGCGTAAGACCACCCAGGGAAGATCAACACCCTTTTTGTTAGATACATGGTCCCACTGTATTCCAAAACGATTGAGTCTCTTTTTAAAAGTTCTATCCAATGAACTGTCAAAAATCTGATTTTCTTTCAGCTCGGTTACCAGTTCATTAGTTGTTTTTAAAAGTATCAAATGCTCCGGAAACTGGTCAAGATAACCAACATTTAAATCTTTTTTGCCGGAGATTGAAATATCTACTTTACCACTAGTCGGTGACAGATCACCAAAACATAACCCAGCAAACGTTGTCTTACCAGTGCCATTATTCCCCAATAGTCCAAGAGACCTTACGTTATGAACTTTCAACGATAGGTTATTGTATATTTTTCTCTGGCCCATATATCCAAAGGTAAGATTATCGATAATTATACTCATGGTACCTAGCGGGAGATGGGCCTCTTCATACCTTATTTTTTTACTGAGTATACAAGCAGAAAGAGAATCAAGAGAAAGAGTCAAAGAATTCTCTCCGTAGCGTAGGTCCTCAATGTCCGAAGTCACCCAGATGATGATTCCTCCAGAACATTCGATCCACTCTTTCATTATCTCAAGACAATAATTTTTATTTTCTTCAGATAGAAAGGACATTCCATCATCAATCAGCAAAATATCAGGATCAAAATCAAGAGCTGTAACTAAGTTT
>JAYNUL010000072.1:0-7784 GCA_038281125.1 Fidelibacterota bacterium
ATTTCTACAACTTTCTGTTTTATATTTACCTCTGTATTATTGGATGCAGCAGAGCCTGGTGTTTTAGATAATCAGTATATCAAAAAGTCTACCAACCTATACATTCCCAATCTCCAAGCAAAGAAATCAAATTTGCATTATGTATATGGGCCAGAGGGAGACAGGGTGGTATCTGTGAATTATAGTGGTAATGGAATCCTTATATCAAAAACTACCTATCACAATGTTAATTCCAAGCATAGGTTTATTTTTGATGACTTATGTAAGGAAAAAGATTGCCAGCAATTTATCCACGATTAAAATTCGGTAAAAAATGTCGACTCTGGGAATATTTGTACCATCCTTTGGTAGATTTCTCGACACAGATTGCCTAAATTCAACTACCTCATCCTACTTAAGTGTATATATCTGAATTAAAAATGCATGGCTTCAAATCCTTTGCCAATAAGGAAGTCATGAAACTAGGGCAAGGAATAACCACGGTCGTGGGGCCCAATGGTTGCGGAAAGACCAACATTGTAGATGCCATACGTTGGGTATTGGGTGAACAAAAATACAGTGTTTTGCGCAGTGGTAAGATGGAAGATGTCATTTTTAACGGGGCCGAAGGTATAAAGCCGCTTGGTGTCTGCGAGGTTGCAATGACGGTGCACAACAATTCTGGTAAACTCCCTATTGAATATAATGATATTGAAATAGCGAGGCGTGTTTACAGGAGCGGAGAATCAGAATACTATTTAAATAAGACTCAGTGCCGTTTGAAAGATATTATGGACTTATTTATTGATACGGGCATGGGGGCCGATGCATACTCAGTTATTGAATTAAAAATGATTGAACAAATTCTTTCAGAAACGGCCGATGATCGTCGCAAAATGTTTGAAGAAGCCGCAGGAATCCATAAATACAGATCTCAAAGAAAGTCTACAATTAGAAAGTTTGAAATCACTAAGACTGATCTTGAGCGTGTTCAAGATATCATTGCTGAGGTTGAACAAAAAGTTCATCATCTAGAATTGCAGCTAAAAAGATTTAAGAGGCATGCCTCTCTAACTGAAACGCTAGAGATTAGAGATAAAGAACTCGCTTATGTCCAAGTCCATCGTTTTCAATCGCTCATTCATCCTCTGAAGAAAAAAATTGAGGAATATCGTCATTTGCGAGAAAGTAAATCATCACAATCTTCAGTTCATGAACAAGAAATGAAAAACTTGCGTGATACTTACAAATCACAAGAATCTGAACTAAACGAATTGCAGGTTACAATGGATGAAATGAATGAAAGCAGAGAATCCATGCGTAATCGAATTTTAGTTTGCCAAGAGCAGGGACGTGGTGCCTTACTTACGATTGAGCGTTTAGAGAGGGAAAAGAGCTCAAATTTTGGCAAGATAGAGCACCTCAAGCAATTGAAACTTGATTTTGATAAAGAGATAACAGATTTAGAACCAGCTATTGATGAAAAACTCCAAATATATAAATCAAAGAAAGAAAAATTTGATGACATAGAAAAAAAATATCAACAGACCATAAATTATTTAGATAAAACTCAAAATGATCGATGGGAGCTTCAAAGAAAAATATCAGATGATAGGTCTATCTATGATAGGACTGTTGCATTGGTTGAGGATAGATCTTTAGAAATAAAAGAACTCCAAGGTATTATCATTGAACAGAAAGATAAAATTCAAAATCAGCTGAGAAGTAATACAGAGCTAGATAAGAAGAAAAAACTGGTATCCTCTGAATTGTCAGAAGTTGAGTTACTAATTGAGTCTTATGAGAAGACTTTAAGTGAATTTGATAATAAAAAAGTATCTATTTCGGAAGAACAATACAGTGTTAATGCAATGATAAATTCACTTGGAGGTCAAAGAGATTTTTATAGTGAATTGATTGAATCTAAAGAAGGTTTTCCTGAAGGAACACGATTTGTTCTTGAGAATCCTAAAATCTTTAACGGAATCTTAGGTACCGTAGCCGATATGTTTCAGGTTGATGATGCCTATAGAGATGCATTAGAATCAGGATTAGGCGATTTATCTCATTGTCTGATTGCAACAGATAGGGTCTCTGCAATGAAGTCCCTAGAAATTGCTAATAAGAATAGCGCTGGAGACTTAACAGTTATTCCTTTAAAAGAGGCCTCAGAATTAACCTCAGACCTTAAGAAACTTCCATTGGATGATAATATAATGGATCGGGCTTCTGACCTAGTAAAAACGAGCAAACAATTGAGACCACTCTGTGAATATTTATTAGGAAACTTATTAGTAGTGAAAGATCTGAATTTAGCTATTAAAAATAAAGGATTGCAGGGTTGGGATTTAGTTGATAAAGATGGGGCATATTCCGGACATAACTTAATTTTGAAAAATCGTCAATTTTCAGAACATGGACACATGATTGGAAGGCAAGAGAAGTTAAAAAATATTTCATCAGAACTAAAGTCATTGTCAAGTAAAAAGGAACAGCTAAAGAAGGCTCTAGAATTGGTTTTAAATGAAATAAATTCAACAAAACAAGAACTAGATTCCAAGTTAATTAAACTAAATACTCTAAAAAAGAACTTCTCTGAACTAGAAGTTGATGTCATGCGTAATCAAATGCTGATCAAACAGTATGAAGAAAATCTTCATAACCACGTTGAGAGCAAGAAAAATGCAGAGTTAGAACTTTCACAATCAAACAAAGCATTATCATCCCTGAAGCCCATAATAGATAAAACAAATGAAGAATTAGATTCCTTTCAAAAGAAGGTAGATGAGGCAAACGCTGCGATGTTATCTGCCAGAGAAGAAAGAGATGAATTCCAAAACCTTTTACAGAATTTAAAAATTAAATTAATTGAACTTGAAGCAAGAAGAGATCAATTAAGATTTAAGAAAACCTCCGGAGAGGAAACAGCTGATGAGTTGGTGGCTAGACAAGAAAAAATTAATACAGAAGTTAGTGAATTACAGACAAAGCGCAATGAATTGGAGGCTGATAGCAAAGAAACTGAAAAAGAACTTGAATTGCTTAATGCAAAAATTCAAAAGCAAAGATCCATACTTGATCTCAAACAATCAGTATACCGTGAAACATATCAAAATATTGAAGAATTGCAGGCAAGAATATCCTCTGAACAAAGCGACAGAGAGCAGATATTGGAAGATTTAAAAAATGCTGAAATAGAAGCCACAGAAACAGAACAAAAAATCAAAATCGTAGAAGAGCGAATAAGAGACAGATACGATAAAAGTATACCCAAAAATTTGGTAGTTGATTCTTCAGAAGAGCAACTAGAGCTTGAAATAGCAAAGATTCAGCGTAGTTTAGAAAATATTGGTCCTGTAAATATGGCTGTACAAGATGAGCACTCAGAAGAATTAGAAAGGTTACAACTATTATCAACTCAACGAGATGATTTGCTCGAGTCTGAGGAAAACCTTAGAGAAACGATTAGAAAAATCGACAAAGTCGCAAGAAAAAGATTTCAGGAGACATTCGACCTCATAAAATCAAATTTTGAAAACCTGTTTGAAATGTTTTTTGAAGGCGGTAACGCAACATTAAGACTGATGGGTGATCCCGATCCGCTTGAGGCAGATATCGCCATAGAGGCACAGCCACCAGGCAAACGGAATACATCCCTACGTTTATTATCTAGCGGTGAAAAAGCTCTAACTGCTATATCACTACTCTTTTCAATCTACCAGGTAAAACCAAGCCCATACTGTATATTGGATGAAGTCGATGCTCCTCTGGATGATGTAAACATACATAAGTTTACAAGGGTCTTGGGAAAATTTTGCGATGAAACGCAATTTATTATAGTAACACATAATAAACTTACAATGGAGATTGCTGACTATATGTATGGTGTTACTCAAGAGAAAAAAGGGATTTCAAAACTAGTATCTGTTCAATTTAATTGATATGATTGACCTTCCATTTCCAATAGACCAATGGGCTCGCCCCATAGTAATCATTATCATTGTCACCGTATTTGGATTTGCTTTCAAAATATTTATTCATTCACGACTTCGAAGAGCAGCAGAACTTTCAAAATGGGAAGGAGATGATGTATTTATTTCGTCTATCGAATCTCAAATAGTGTTTTGGTTTTTTCTTCTTGGATCTTCTTTAGCATTTAAAGACGCACCTATCCCATTTCAATATTCTGCCTACGTTGGTAATGTATTTTATGTATTACTTGTAGGCTCTATTACACATGCATTAGCAAAACTTGTGGTTGGCTTTTTTAACCTTTGGTCTAAAAAACAAGGAAGCGGGTTCCCATCTACGACCATATTTACCAATATTGTTTGGATCACTGTGTACGTGATCGGTCTTCTCATTATCTTAGATAATCTAAATATCTCTATTGCACCGATGCTGACTGCATTGGGTGTAGGTGGCCTTGCTGTTTCCCTAGCATTAAAAGACACCCTCTCTGACGTATTTGCAGGATTACATATTTTGCTTAGTAAAAAAGTTGAGCCAGGTGACTTTGTCAGCTTAGACTCTGGAGAAATGGGGTATATAAAAAATATTTCTTGGAGAAATACTAAAATGCTTGAGCGCTCAAATAATTTGATTCACATACCAAACACAAAGCTATCAACCGCAATAATCAAGAATTATGATAGTGGGGACCCTAGTTTTTCAGTAAAGATCCCACTTGGAGTGTCATATGATTCAGACTTGGACCATGTTGGTAAAGTTGTGATGGAGGTCGCCAATGAAATTCATGCTGAAATGGAACAAGTGGATAAAAACCATGAGCCATCATTTAAATTCAAACACTTTGGAGAATCAAGCATTGATTTAGCTGTTTATTTTAGAGGAAATAAATATGGTGACCAGAACCCAATTATCCATGAATTCATTATGAAAATCCATAAACGTTTCTTAAAAGAAGGAATCACAATCCCCTATCCTGTAAGAACCATAATTCAGGATTCCAGGGATTAAATGAAGCTATGGATTATAACCGGCTCCCTTCTGGCTGCTTTGTCTGTTTTAGTGGGTGCTTTTGGTGCTCATGGTCTTAAATCTAAGGTTCCTACAGCAGATCTTGAGATTTTTGAAACAGGAGTAAAGTATCAGATGTATCATGCATTGGGCCTAATGCTCATTGGCTTCATCGGCTTTCATTATAGGCAAGACATATTAACAATCCCTGCATATCTTTTGTTGATAGGTACATTCATTTTCTCAGGTAGTCTCTATATATTAGTCCTTACAAATATAAGATGGTTTGGTGCAGTGACGCCTGTTGGGGGTATTTGTCTGGTTCTTGGCTGGATATTGCTATCCTATAATATTTACAGATATTAGTTTTTGTGGGAAACCTTCCAGACCGTCATATCTCATTCTGGACAGGGGCCTCCTTAATAATTGCATCAATGATTGGAACAGGAGTGTTTACAAGTCTTGGTTTTCAATTATTAGATATAAAATCAATATTTTCGCTTCTGATGTTATGGGTAGTTGGAGGTGTGATCGCACTAGCCGGAGCTTTAACATATGCAGAGCTTGGAACCACATTTCCAAGATCAGGTGGTGAGTACCATCTTTTAAGCCGGTTGATGCATCCCTCAATTGGTTTTGCTGCAGGGATAGTTTCATCCACAGTGGGCTTTACAGCGCCAGCTGTGCTTGCTGCAATGGCACTTGGAAGCTACCTTAATCTTGTATTTACTACTCTGAATCCTAATCTGGTTGCTTGCATAGTAATAATACTTACTCATTTATTACATATGAGTAGTATAAAGTGGGGAACTATTTTTCAAGATTCATCAACTCTAGTTAAAGTTGGTCTCATTGTCGTATTTATCATTTTCGGTATAAGTACTTCTGAGCCACAATCATTATCTATAATGCCTGCAAAAACAGATTTTAAAATTATGATGAGCCCAAGTTTTGCTATTAGTTTAGTTTGGGTATCTTATGCATATACTGGTTGGAACTCAACCATCTACGTCTGTGGGGAATTAATCAATCCAAAATTAAATATTTCAAAAGTAATGATCTATTCAACTGCTTTTGTTATGGTATTATACGTACTACTTAATTTTATCTTTTTATATTCAACACCCATTGAATCGATGGTTGGTCAGATTGACATAGGATATTTAGCAGGCGTACAAATTTTTGGAGATTTAGGTGGAAAAATCATGGGATTGGGAATCTCAATGCTACTTCTTTCTACCGTAAGTAGCTATGTATATATTGGTCCTAGGATAATACAGACAATGGGTGAAGATCATAGGTTCTTAAGAAAATTAAAAAATAAAAATTTTAACGATATACCAATTAATGCATTCTTTGTCCAATTGATTTTATCCATCTTATTCATTGCAACATCCTCATTTGAACAAGTATTAATGTATGCGGGTGTTGCATTAATAATAACTACTACTTTAACTGTTATTTCTCTATTCCTTTCAAGATATAATGAACCAGATATAGAAAGACCATATAAAGTGATATTCTATCCATTTGTTCCTATCTTATATTTAATTGCGAACATCTGGATATTATATTTTTCATTTAAGGAATCAATGATGGAGTCAATGGTTGGTTTTAGTATTATAATTATTAGCATGATATTTTTTTTGATTTTAAATAGAAAGGGTAATCTAGTATGAGCAGTCCTCAAATCTTAGATGGTGCCATGGGAACTGAGTTGCAAAATAGAGGAATAAGTATACCTCTACCATTATGGTCTGCAAATGCAAATATTGAACATCCCCAAATTGTGATGGATATCCATGCGGATTATATCCAAGCGGGTTGCGATATTATAACAACCAACACTTTTCGTTCAACTTTTTATACCTACAGAAAAGTAGGCTTTGGGAGCTTGAAATCAAAAGAATTATCTAGATTAAGCTTATATAAAGCAGTTGAGTGTGCCAATAAAGTTGCAATTAATTCAACTGAAGTTGCAGGATCCTTAACTACTATAGATGATTGTTATACTCCAAATGCTTACCCCGGGAGATCTGTTGCTGAAGATACATATGGGCAATCCATCGAATGGTTATTAGATGCAGGAGTTGATATTTTACTTTTTGAGACCATGGGAAATGTTGAAGAAATTTTATGCGGTCTAGATATGGCAATTGACTGCAAAGTACCCATCTGGCTTAGTTTGATAATGAAAGATGAAACGCATATACTAGATAACACTCCAATCCATAAGATTTTTGAACTAATTAAACCGTATCAAATAGAATGTCTTATGATGAATTGTAACCAAATGAATACAGCCTATAATTCAATTCAATCCTTATTAAATAACTGGGATAGTAAATGGGGCATATATCCAAACCTTGCAACTAGTGACTTTGATAATGAATATCTTACAATAATTAACAAATCAGATTTTAAAAATTCTATATCCAAATTAAGTGATTACAAGCCTGATGTAATTGGTCTCTCTTGCGGTTCATCACCTGAGAATATTAATGAATTAACAAAACTAATAAATAAAAGAAAATAAATATGAATATAAAAATAAAACCCAAGAGCGAAGCAGTGAAATCAATGTATAAAAACCATGGCCATTTTCATGAAGGTGATGCAGGTCTTGATTTATTTATTATTGAAAATCAAATAATAAACCCTGGCGAGACTTCAAGGATCAAACTTGGTATATCATGCGAGAATATGGATCAAAAGCCATATTTATTAATGCCCAGATCAAGTATATCAAAAACACCACTAAGATTATGTAATGCCATTGGGTTAATAGATGCTGGCTATCGAGGGGAGATAATGGCTGCTGTTGA
>JAYNUL010000073.1:0-7767 GCA_038281125.1 Fidelibacterota bacterium
TGGCGCAAGCTGGGACCTCTGAACAACCAAGTCTTGAAGTTTCTTTTACAGTAACGCCAGCACCCCTAGCAGTATGGTTCTCTGAATATGGAGAGGGATCAAGTAATAACAAATATTTAGAAATTTATAATGGTACCGGAGCAGCAGTTGACCTAGCGGATATTGTTATACTAGGTAACTATAATGGTAATGGATGGTCTGAAACTATTCCATTTGCTACTGGAACAACCTTAGGAGCTGGTGAAGTCTATGTCGTCGCTAATAGTTCATCAGATGATGTGATCTTAGCGGAAGCTGATGTTTCTTATGCATACGGATCATATGATCCAAATGCTGGAACTGCCTATATCGCATCTTTTAACGGTGATGATGTACGAGCTCTTGCAATGGCAGCAGACCCAACAGTTATCATGGACATCATTGGTACACTTGATGGTGATGGTGATGGTGTTGATGGTGAAGGAAGTGAAGATGACCCTGGCAGTGGTTTTGATGTTGCTGGAGAATCAAACGCTACAGCGAACCATACTCTCCAAAGGAAACCTGGTGCTATCTCTGGTAACCTTGGAGATTGGGTAACTTCAGCAGGAACAAATGCAGATGATTCTGATTGGATTGTATTGGAGCAAAATGATTGGACAGGAATAGGTGCCCACTCAAATGATATTCCGTGCGATGGTAACGAATATGTTGTTACTGTCGATGGAGGTACCTGGCAAGCTGAGGTTTCTTGGGAAATCGTTGATGCAGCAGGAACAGTTGTCCTTTCTGGAGGTGCGCCAATAACCGTTGCAGATGGTCTAACTGCTTGCTTAGCAAATAGCGGGACCAACGGATATTATTTAAACATGTATGATTCATTTGGTGATGGTTGGAGTGGAAATGTATTCACTCTTTGGACAGCTACAGACAGTGATGGAGATGGCGTGATGGAATATACAGAATACTTTTCTGCTACTCTATCGGCAGGCGAAACAGGACAAGAATATATACCAGGTCTTGACGACGTTTTTGGTTGTACAGATCCTACAGCTACAAATTATGATCCAACAGCAACCGTTGATGATGGCTCATGTACCCTCGGCTGTGATGATAATGAATATGTATTAACCGTTGGAGGAGGCACATGGGATTCTGAGATCTCCTGGGAAATCGTTGATGCTGCTGGAACAGTTGTTTATTCAGGGGGTGCCCCAATTACAGTTGAAGACGGAGAAACCGTCTGTTTAGCAAATGATGGAACAAACGGGTACACTCTTAACATGATAGATTCATATGGTGATGGATGGAACGGAGGAGTGTTTACTCTTTGGACCGCTACTGACAGCGATGGTGATGGTGTATTAGAGTACACAGAATACTTCTCTGCAACCATAGAGACCGGAGCATTAGGAACAGCATACATACCAGGACTGGATGATGTATTTGGATGTATGGATCCGGCGGCTGAAAACTATAACTCTGCTGCAACTGTCGACGATGGTTCATGTACTTTTGGTTGTGATGACAACGAGTATGTAGTAACGGTTGATGGTGGTTCCTGGCAGACTGAGGTTTCATGGGAAATCGTTGATGCTGCAGGAGCTGTTGTCCTTACTGGCGGCGCACCAATTACCGTTGGTGATAATGTTACCGCTTGTTTAGCAAATAATGGAACCAACGGTTACACTCTAAACATGTATGATTCATATGGTGATGGTTGGAATGGTAATGTCTTTACGTTGTGGACTGCTGCAGACAGCGATGGTGATGGAGTATTAGAATATACAGAATACTTTTCTGCAACCATAGAGACAGGATCAGCAGCAACAGCATACATACCAGGACTTGATGATGTCCTTGGATGTACAGATCCAACCGCACTTAATTATGATGCAACGGCCACTTATGACGATGGTTCTTGTATCCCATCTGTAATAACTAATTTATCTGCACTTCCTGGAATTCAAAGTGTTATGTTATCATGGGACCCATTAGAGCCACAAGGCGGTACTGGTTCAGTTTCTAATATTGATAATGGTGCTGGATTTGCTTCTATGGAAGAATGGCAAGAATTTCAAAATCAAAAATACGTAAAAGATCCAAGTTCCCAAAATTCAGGCTGGGTCGGTAAAACCCGTAGCCAACTAATGGAGCGTATTGCAGAACTTGGACAAAATACTAGAGATACAGAAGTACTAGTTACTTTATACGACTCATGGGGAGATGGTACTCCTGCAAATGTATACCTTAAAGATGCAGATGGCACAGTCTTACAAACACTAGCTGGAGGTTGGACTGGAACTGAAGCAGCTTTTGGTCCCTTCACACTAGCTGATGGTCAGTATGACCTAGAGTGGGAAGCTGGAGTTGATACATGGTTAGATGAGCAATCTGCTGTGATTACCCTAGTTTCTGATGGATCTGTAGTAGGCTCTGGAGCCTCTCCAACCTTCTGTTTCACTCTTGGAACAGGTTTTGCATGTTCACAGGCAGATTTGACAGTAACTGCTGTCAGTTATGATCCAATGACAGGTATTGCAAGTGCTACAATAGCAAACACTGGTGAATTAGATGTTGTAGGCAACTTTTTTGCTGTTGGATTTTTGGAAATGCCTGACATGACCCAAGAATTTCCTCCAGGTTGGTACTGTTTTGCTGCAGTAGCTGGCCTTGCTGCAGGAGAGTCTGTTGAAGTTGTCCTTAGCGGTGGAAGCTCGCTGCCCGATATCGCAGGTGGTTTTGATGATGTTACTTACACGATTTATGTAGCAGCAGATGGTAATGGACAGCTTGTTGCAGAAAGTGATGAAACAAATAATGTGGCATCACTTGAGGTAGTCAATAGCAATCCTCTTGCGGATGTGACCTTTAATATCTGGAGAGATTACACAGAAGGAATGGACCCAACTGCAAGTGTTGCCGGATCGGCATATTATCCTGGAGAAATGCTGGAATACACAGACATTGATGTAGTTGCGGGAACTCAGTACTGTTATCTTGTTACACAAGTAGAAGGTACATTTGAAACAGATCCTTCTAACGAAGCATGCGCTACCCCTTCCGCACCACCAGTCGTTGCTGGTCCAACAGACCTGACCGGTACAGCCTCTGGTTTTAACGTATCATTATCCTGGACCGCTCCTGTTATGGAGGAAGGTTCACTTGGAGAAGGTATTGGGACTCCTTCATCAACCAGGCAGGGTGGTGATGATATAAGTACTGCAACCGTTCTTACGGAATTGACTCAACAACTTGGAACAAACGCTGGTTACTTCGACGATTATGAAGAAGACTGTGGAAGTGGTTCCTCAACATCTGGTGATGTTGTTTATTCCTTTACTCCGACTGAACTTGTAGCAGTTGATTTATCAACATGTTATTCAGACTACGATACAAAAATATTTGTATATGAAAATACTGCAGGGAACCTTGCTAGCACTGTTGCTGGTGGTCCAGCATCCGCTTGTAGTGATGATGACTATTGGCCTGGTCAGACGACTGAGAATCCATGTACTGATTGGACGTCTTATATCAACGGTCTTGTAATGTCACCTGGAAACACCTATTACATTGTTATTGATGGATGGGGTGGTGATGAAGGTAACTATGTTTTAGATTTCTATCCGTTTGATCCATTACTAGGATATACCGTTTGGAATATGACTAGTACAGGTGAATATGTTCCTGTTGGTCAAGCTCCAGCAGGGGATACCGAATGGAGCACAGTATTGTTTGCTGCTGAGCCAACCGATCTAAACCTTGCTGTTACAGCTACATACGGACTTCCTGGAATCTTCCAACTTGTAAACTCTGATCCTGCTGGACCTGTTGCGTTGACAATTGCTTTAGAAGATAATCCTAACAACCTAACTGCTATGGATTATGGAGATGATGTTCACTTAATGTGGGATCCTCCAGTGGATGCTAGCCAAATGGAATTATCTTATCATGATGGAACCATGGTCAATGCATACAACCATAGTGGTGTGGTAGCAACCCGATTTAGAGTAAGTGGAACGTATGCTATTAATGGTCTAGCCAATGCATATTGGACAGGTGGCTGGCCAGATGCGACCATTGGAGAGGTTCCAATTACACTAAGCGTACACCCAGTAGACCCTGCAACAGATATGCCAGGTGAAGCTATCTATGCTGAGGAAGTCTATGTTGATGCTGATCCAACTTCAGAGAGTTATGGATGGGCAATGACCAGCGGATTAGCGGACAATCCCTTGGTGGTTACTGGAGATGTATACTTTGCTTTTAGCAACTTTACAAACGATGCAGGTACCGATACAGATGTTATGGGTTGTGATGCTGTACTAGATTTCCCAGGAAATAGATATAGTAATGTTGGCAATGGTTGGGAACTAGATGCTCTTTCAGGCTCTTTTGCTAACTGTGGTGATTGGATGATGTATATGCATGCTGATTTCACTGCAGGTGATGTTGGTTTAGTTTCCTCTGGAAACAATGGCCAGTGGATTGACCAGTTAGGAGCATCAAGTATTGCAAACCTACCAGCTAATTTCGCAGAGATGGAGGCAGCAAGTACAAAAGAGAATCTTGTTGAACTAGAATATCCTGCGGTATCTAACCCAGTTTTTGCTAGCCACAGCATTGACAGGGATATGATGCACTACAACATCTACAGAGATGGTGTGGTTGTAGGCGATCAGCAACCAGGAGTTCATGAGTACATGGATGGCGGACTAGATTGGGGTACATACACATATCATGTTACAGCAATGTATGATGATCATGAAAGTATTGCTACTAATTCTGTTGAAGTTACTCTATCCAATGTTCCACCAGATGCAGTCATGCTGATTTCACCTGGTGATGGACTTGAGGTTGAAGTAACAGAAGATAATATGGAAGAAACCGTTGCATTTATCTGGACTGCAGCAAATGACGCAGACAATGACCTAGTTGAATACTATCTAGGTGCTTGGACTGAAGTTGCTGCTGGAGATACTGCATGGAACGTATTGCCTGACACTCCAGTTGAAAATGAGAGCTTTGAAGAAGCAACTCAGCAAGATGCTCCAAATGATTGGCAGTATCTACCAGATGGATGGGAAGGATTTCCTAACCAAAACAGTCAAACAGTCCAGTTCACAGGAGATGGAATATTTGGTTCTGAAGACCTTTTTGAAGCCTATGATGGCGACGCTTCAGTGAAGCTGTGGGGTCTTTATGATGGAAATAACACTGAAAATAACATCTTCCAAACCTGGTATGATGGAATGTTGGCACCTGGAACAGAGTTTTCTGTGGAAGCTGCTGTCATGTCACATGCTGCTGATTGGATTGGTAATGGTGGAAATTCACTAGTTCTGTTTGCAAAATATTTTACTGCAGACTGGGGCTGGGTTGGTATGGATGCATCAATGCCATTTAATGGCAATTATGAAGCCAGCGAATGGCATTATCTTGAAATGGATGCGGTTGTTCCAGAAGGTGCTAGCACAGTTCAAGTTGGAGCGATGTTAATTCAGCCAACTCCAGATGATCATGGATCGGTCTACATGGATGATTTTTACATGCATATTCCGATGACTACAACTGGCTTGTTTGTCTCTTATGGTGATTTAGCAGATGGTATGCTTGAAGCAGGTGTATCCGATCTAACATGGACTTGGGACATATGGGCAAGCGATGGTTTTGAGTTTACTCCTTCAATGAGTGGACCTCGTGAGCTCCATATTAATATATCCAACCTCCTAGGATTAGAAAATGTATCTCTTCCAAAAGAGTTTGCATTGCACAACAACTATCCTAATCCGTTCAACCCTGTCACAAATATCGTGTACGATATTCCAGAGGCCACAGACGTGACTTTAGAAATCTACAACGTGATGGGTCAGCGTGTGCGCACCCTTGCACAGGGTAATCACGAGCCTGGACGCTATCAGATTGTTTGGAATGCGACCAATGATATTGGTCAAGCACTTTCATCTGGAATGTATATCTATCGTATACAGGCAGGTGATTTTGTGAGTATCAAAAAACTTGTACTCATGAAATAGATTCAAGAATAATGGACTTGATAATAAAAAGGGGCCTTTTAGGCCCCTTTTTATTTAATGAATTGAAATTGTAAAGTATGGTAATTTGTCTAATAATTGATTTAGAAAAATAAGAATGTGATTATGAGAATAGTATTGTTTTCACTTTTAACTCTTTTAAATGCTGCAGATAATAAGGCACCATATAACCGTACCCCGGATAGAGAGGTTGACATTCATCATATGAAAATAGATGTCACGGTTGATATCAAATCTGAGTCTGTTTATGGTAATGTAGTTCATACTCTTAGTCCAATGAGTACATCATTAAAGAGTTTCGCGCTTGATGCTGAAGATATGACGATACGAAGAGTCCGTCACAATGAGAAAGATATTTCATTTGATCATTCTGGAGACAAACTATATATAACCTTAGATAATGAGGTTGGATGGAATGATACATTAAATATTAGAATAGATTATACCTCATTCCCAAGGGTAGGGGCCTTTTTTGTGAGTCCTGATGATACCTATCCAGATAAGCCTTGGCAGGCATGGACACAGGGTGAGGATACCGATAATCACCATTGGGTTCCAATGTATGATTTTCCAAACGAGCGTCACACTTTTGAGATTTTATTGACTGTGGAGAAACGGTTCCAAGCTGTGTCTAACGGTGAATTGATGTCTGTAAAGGATAATAGCGATGGTACCCACACCTGGCACTGGCACGAACATTTTCCAATGGTTGGGTATCTCATGTCTTTTGTTGTTGGGGAATATGTAAAGATTGAAGACTCATATAAAGATATCCCTGTTAATTATTGGGTATATGAAGAGAATAAAAACGAGACCATGCGCTCATTTGGTCTTACAACTGATATGATGAGGTACTTTGATGAATATACTGGAGTACCTTACCCCTATGAAAAATACGATCAAATTATATTGGATGATTTTATGTTTGGTGGTATGGAGAACATTACCCTAACACATAATACCGATCGTACGATGCATGATCAATTTTCTGTACCAGATCAAAGCAGTGTAGGCCTTGTGGCTCATGAGCTAGCGCATCAATGGTTTGGTGATATGTTGACCACTAGAAACTGGGCAAATATTTGGTTAAATGAGGGTTTTGCTACTTTCTTTTCAAGAAAATACCGTGAAGAGAAGTTTGGGCATGATGAAGGAGAGTATATTCGATACGGTGAATTTCAAAGTTACTTTGGATCCAATGCTAGATGGGCAAGGCCAACTGTGCAGCATCATTACTATGACCCAATCGACCTGTTCGATGGGCATGTGTATGCCAAGGGTAGTCTTATACTAAATATGCTACAAGATCACCTTGGAGATGATGCTTTTAAACGGTCTATACAGCACTATACCAAAGAAAATAAGCACAAAAACGTTGAGACCCCCGATCTTAAGAGGGCGATTGAGGAGATTACTGGACAAAATCTTGACTGGTTTTTCAGACAGTGGGTTTATGAGGCTGGATTTCCTGAGTACGAGGTCAAGTGGTCATACAATCAGCGTAATAGGACCGTAAAACTATATGTAAAGCAGAAACATGACCTAACAAAGACCAAATTATTTTCAATGCCGGTTAGTATTAGAATTGATGATGTATTGCATACAATTTGGGTAGATGAAAAAGAAATGATCTTTGAACTTCCAGTAGACACAAGACCGAAAATGGTTATTTTCAACGCTGGAATGAGAATACCCTGCAAAGTAAATTTTAATAAACCATTATCTGAGTGGATCA
>JAYNUL010000074.1:0-7720 GCA_038281125.1 Fidelibacterota bacterium
AACCATAACTTGCCAAAAAAACTTTGACATGTCTCAATAAATATATTCGTCATTCCCTCACATAGTCAAGAAGAATCCAATGCTTCATAGTCACTATGTGATTCTTACCACAAAGTAAAGTATATAAGAATAGTTTTTATAGTTTTATTTTTTTTTTAATATTCCGCGCAAATTTTTGGAACTTTTGATATAAATATCAATTAAACTCATTTTACTAAGGAGTAAATGAATGATTCAAATAGAAAATCTTTCTAAGAATTACGGTGATGTCCAGGCCGTTAATTCTATATCATTTTCACTAAACGAAAGTGAGATTGTTGGATTTTTAGGCGCGAATGGTGCTGGCAAGAGTACAACCCTAAAAATGATTACAGGGTATTTATCACCATCTAACGGAAACGTGCATGTGGGGGATAAAAATATAATAGACAACTGTATCGATATTCAGAAAATGATTGGCTATCTCCCTGAACTAAATCCACTGTATGCTGAGATGAAAGTTCATGAATATCTAAAGTTTCATGCCTCCATTCGCGAGATAACAGGAAATAAGTTTAATGAAGCACTCAAGAGAGTAGTAAAAGAATGCAGTTTGCAAGGAGTCGTACACAGAACTATCGGGAATTGTTCAAAGGGATATAAACAAAGAATTGGTCTTGCTGCGGCTATGATTCATGATCCCAAAATTCTTATCCTAGATGAACC
Organism: Fidelibacterota bacterium; assembly: GCA_038281125.1. Lineage (GTDB taxonomy): Bacteria > Fidelibacterota > Marinisomatia > Marinisomatales > UBA1611 > NZWG01. The sequence continues at coordinate 706 of JAYNUL010000074.1, forward strand.
TGTTACCGGCTTGGATCCTAACCAGATCGTAGAGATTCGTAGCCTCATAAAGAAACTAGGCAGAGAAAAGCTAGTTTTGATGTCTTCGCACATTTTACAAGAAATTCAGGCCACTGTTGACCGCATTATTATTATTGATAAAGGAAAAATTGTAGCGGATGGAACAAGTGAGGAATTAATCTCTAGCGCGCAAGGTGTTAAGCAGCTCCACCTTGAAATTAAAAATGCAGAAGAAGATTCAATACAAGATATGAAAGCAACCATTCCTCAGATCAATATCAAATCCATAAAAAAGGATGAAAATAGATTTAATATAGATCTTGAATACAAGTCTGGTACAGACCCTAGGGAAGACATATTTAATCATGCAGTAAGTCAATCTTGGATAATAACTGAGATGAGGGTTTCAGAAAAGAATCTAGAAGATATTTTTAGAAATCTCACAAATACAAGTGATGAAGGTGCACCCAATGAATAATATAAAATCTATTTTCAAAAAAGAACTTCATTCCTTCTTTACAAGTCCGATGGCCTACATATTTCTTGTGGTTTTCGCACTCATTAATGGATACTTTTTTAACATTCAGTTCTTTTTGATTAATGAATCTGATTTAAGGGTTCTTTTTGGTATTGTTCCGCTTGTTTATTTATTTTTCATCCCAGCAATATCAATGGGACTAATATCACGAGAAAAAAGCCTTGGAACTATTGAAATTATTTCCACAATGCCAATTCTTGAACGTGATATCGTTATTGGAAAATATCTTGCAGGTTTTGTCCTGATTCTACTTGGATTATGTTCTACGCTAATACACTATCTTACCCTATGTTATGTTGGGACTTCCATCGATCATGGTGCGGTTTTCACTGGATACATTGGACTAGCACTTTTGGGCGGCGTTTATACGGCTGTTAGTCTATTTGCAAGTAGTTTAACTGACAATCAGGTAATTGCATTTATCATTGGTATTGCAATAGTGTTAATGTTTTTCATGATGGATAAACTACTCTTTTTCATGCCATCTTCAATGAGCGGAATTGTCCAATTTTTAAGCACAGACTTTCATCTTTCTAATATGTCACGAGGGGTGCTAGATACTCGTAATCTAATTTATTTTGGATCTGTGATTGGTTTTTTTCTATCAATCACTACTAGAATTTTAGAATCCCGAAAATGGAGCTGATACAGTGTTGATAAAAAATAAAAATTCATTTATTGTGTTTGTAGGTGGTCTACTAGTAGGCCTTATTCTTCTCAATCTAATTTCTAGAGATAATTTTCATCGGTTTGACCTCACAGACAATAAAAAGTTCTCTCTATCACCTTCAAGTAAGACAATAGTCTCTAAACTTGATGATAGACTAACGATAAAAGTATACTTCTCAGATGACCTTCCAAGCGAGCTAGGAAATACAAGACGCTTTCTGCAGGATATACTTGAAGAATATCAAGCACTCTCCGATGATGTAAGTTTTTTCTTTCATGCTCCAGAGTCAGATTCAGAGCTTGAAGAACAAGCTAGAAAAGATGGTATTCAGCCCGTACAGATGCAGGCACTTGAAAATGACCAGATGGTAGTAAAAAAAGTATATTTAGGGATGGTCTTACTTTTTGAAAATAAAAAAGAAATCATTCCATTGATACAATCAACTGCTGGACTTGAGTACATGATTAGTACAAAAATCAAGTCTCTAATTAATATAGATAAGAAAACAATTGGTTTGATGGCGCTTAATGACGAGGAGCAACCTAAAACGGACAATCTAACTTCCCAACTAAACCAACACTACAACTTTAGATCTGTAGATCCCAAAACAGATATTCCTGAGAACATTGATGTTCTCCTAGTAAGCGGTGGCGTAGACTCTGTTGAGGAGAACACAATTAGTAATCTTACCTCTTTCTTAAGTGCAGGTAAAAAGATTTTAATTACCCAGAGTGGAGTCAATACGGACATCCAATTACAACAGGCCTTTCCAATCGAATCCAATATATTTGATTTTTTAAATAAATATGATTTAGACCTTCAGAAAAATCTAGTTTTGGATTCAAAGTGCGGTAATGTACAGGTACAGCAATCAGTTGGCCTTTTTAGAATGAATAGAGCAGTACAGTATCCATTTTTTCCAGTGGTAGATACTTTTAATTCTAAAGACTCTGTTGCTGGAATAATTGTGAATAAACTAGAACAGATTTTGCCATTATTTCCTAGTGAGATAAAGATTGATACAGTTAGAAGTGAAAATGTCTTAAATGTCTCTACCCTCTTTACTTCGTCGAACAATAGTGGGTTAATGTCTTCAAATTTTATGCTAAGTCCAGATCCACAACAGAATCCATTCTTGCAATTATTAGGACAAAGCGGAAAGGTATTATCTGCCCTCTCCTCGTTAAAAGGTGGAGGGGAACTGATGTTAATCTCTGATTCTAAATTTTTAAGTGATGAGGGTGGAATGTCCATTCCTGACAATATGGTTTTCCTTATGAATGCGGTTGACTACCTTGCAGATGATGAAGACCTCATTTCACTAAGGTCAAGAGAAGTTACAAGCCGACCGTTAGATATTTTGCAATTAAGCGATGAAGAAGAGCTTGCAATTTCGCAGGATGATAAAGATAAGAAAGCAGATCGAATCAAAAAAAGATGGAAATTAGCCAATCTAGTGCTTCCATCTCTTTTAATAATTGGATTCGGATTTTTAAGAATTAGAAAAGAAAAGAATCAAGCGGAGGTTCTAAAACAGATATATGACTAATACCATAAAATATAGCCTAGGTGTTTTAGGCTTGTTAATAATACTATTCCTTACCAATCAAAGGTCACAAAATTCCTATAACATTGAGGGAGAACCCATATATACTGGTTCTGATGATAACGTTCATAGAATTTTATTTACAGAAACAGATAAAATGTTAGAGCTTGTAAGGTCAGATACAACCTGGGGTATTACTCAGGCGGATTCTTTTGAGGTAAAAGAAAACCAAGTTGAAAAAATATTTGATCGTTTGTTAAAAGTAGAGCAAGAAATGCTCATTTCCTCAAAGCCAGAGAAATGGTCCAAATTTGGGGTGGATGATTCATTAGGCAGGCATTTAAGAATTTTTGATAAAAATGATAATGAATTATTGCACTATGTATTTGGTAACTCCGGCCAAGATTTTCAGCATAATTACATTAGAAAAAATAAATCTAATGATGTTTACCGTACCAACGATAACGTATACTTTTTACTAAATACAAATACAACTTATTGGGGGAAAAAACCAACTCCTCCAGAACCTCCAAAGGAACTTGAAAACTAATTCAGAGCTGCATTGGCAGTTTACCCTCTTATACCCTCCAAACTGGCGGTGCAGTATCTGAGTTTTATTACCAGATAAGATATTTCCTAATGAAAAGTTCAAACAAACAAATATTAGTAGTAGGTGACAGAATTTTAATAAGGCCTGATACAGGTGAATCCAAATCACCGGCCGGGCTTTATCTGCCACCCAGTGTTATTGAAAAGCAGGAGGTTCGAGGTGGGATGGTTGTTGAAGTTGGTCCTGGTATACCATTAGGTAACCCTGACGGAACCCTGGATGAGCCATGGAAAGAAAAAAAATCAGATGTAAAATACATTCCAACGCAGGCCGAGATTGGAGATTATGCGCTTTTCTTAGGGAAGGCTAGCATAGAAATAAAAATTGAAGAAAAAGATTATCTAATTGTATCCCAATCTGCTATTTTGATCCTAATTAGAGACGATCTAGGTAGAGTTTTAGCCTAGTTTATAATTTGTTTTTTCAATAACGCAAGTCCATTGCTTGCTTTTTCCCTGATTACTTCATCGTAAATCTGGGATAATTCTGTTTTTTCTGGGTTAATTTCTATACAAAAAGCTCCAGAGTCTTTTGCTAATCGAGGAAAACCAGCTGCAGGGTACACTACAGCACTTGTTCCAATGCTCACAAATAGGTCACAAGATGAAATCATACTAATGGCATATTGGACAACCTTTTCCTTAAGCATGTCCTGAAACCATATAATATCAGGACGTAGAATATTTCCACAGTCACAATACCTGCTTGAATATTTTCCATGTTCAAGGTCTTCATTAATTGTACCCTCAGACTCACACCTCATTCTCCATAAACTACCATGTAATTCTATAACATTCTGAATACCGGATCTTTGATGCATACCGTCAATATTTTGGGTAATAACCATAGTATTTAGATATTTATCTTGAATATCCTTCAATATATAATGCCCTAAATGAGGTTTGCATTTCAAGGCCTCAATGCGCCTTAATTCATGGAAGTCCAATACTAAATCAGGATTTTCTTTAAAAGCTTTTTCGCAGGCGTATTCCTCCCATTTGTACTCATTCCAAATACCTCCCCTTCCTCTGTAAGTTGGAACGCCTGATTCCGCAGACATACCTGCTCCAGTGAAGAATACTATGTTTTTAAAAGTAGATGGGGAGAAATCAAAATTATTCATTTAATTAAGGTTTTCAAATGTTTGCATAAATCTATTTACTATTATACTAATCTCCTCTTTCAATTGATGGTTTGTATAATTTGGTACAAATGTACTTCCATCATAAATAAAATTTCTTACTTCTAAAAAGCATTCGTAGCTAAACCCATTATTTCTTTCAAATGACTGGTTGTCAATCATTCCGGTAATGATAAGCTTAGTTTTTGATTCTTTGAAATTGTTTTCCTCTTCAACAATTGGTTCTCTTATTTTCCATCTAGTGACTAAATATGAAGATGTGGGACCATTATCATATTCTTCAATATGGTAATTATAATCTAAAAGTATTTTTTCAACTGTCTGTTGAAAGGTTTCAGTATTAGCCCTTCCTATATAATATTTATTGGTGTTTTTTTTAGGCTCACTTTGAAATGATTTTATAAGCGTACATCCATAAAACTGTGTAAAACAAATCCCAATAAAAGTGAAAATATATAGAATTCTTTTTATATCAGAATCCTCCTGATACAGCTATATCTGAAATCATTAAAATATCTATTACATTTATTTCACTATCATAATTAAGATTTGCCAACCAAAACTGAAAATCCGTAGAATAAAGATCGTTGATGATCATTGCTGATAAGTAGGCTTGGTCGATAAGGGTAACATCTCCGTCTCCATCCATATCCCCCTTTTGATTGATCATCATGTACTCTGTCATCAAGTTATATCCAGAAATGATCGAAGGTATGGCCGCGCTTGTGTGTCCACCTGCTGATTCAGGAAGTAACTCTAAAACTACATTAGAAGCACCATTTGATTGAAACGTGTTGTAGGCAACAACTGAGTTTTCATGTGGTACCTGATCATCTGCGAGCCCATGATACAGATAAGTTGGGCTATTTGGGACCCAATCTAATAGAGTATTTTGAGAAAGAGTTTGCCTTAAAAAATGATCATCATTAATTGTAAAATCTGTTAAAACACTATCAATTAGAATATCCAAAACATTATCTGGTAGCATATTGTTAATCTGGGCTCCTGAAAATGTTCCATTGTATAGATCAGGTAAGGTTTCTGCCCAGTATGGTTCAAAATAGATATTTAAATCAGTATTTATTCCCTGATAATACCAAACGTGACTTGTGAGAACATAAGGCACATAATAAGGATTCTCATATTCTGGCTCTGAGAGAAAATAATCTACCATAGTTCCTGCTAGATCATACGCTCCTGCCATAGGAAAGGATGCCGTTATATGAAATTCTTCATTATTTAATTGCTCAATCCCTGCTTGGGCAGCAAGAGTAGCATAGCCTCCTTCAGAATAACCAGCTAAAAATAGTTGATCATTATACTGAAAACTCTCCTCATTAATCAAAATTTGCGATAGTTGTTTAACTGCTCTTATCATATGTAAAACTGCTCGAACGTATGAGTCTTTTATGTGATAAGGGTGATATACATTAGGATTAGCCATGCCAACATAATCTGGGAAAATTGTAATAAATCCTGATGAAGTGGCTAGAAACCCTACTGCTAAAATTTCTACATTGAATAAACTGAGCCCAGTGATCGATGGGGCATCTGTATCTAGTATGCCAGTTCCGTGTTGATAGCTTAAGATTGGAAAAGCCTGCGTTGTTGAGTTAGGAATAGCAACAAGCCCTGATAGAGTATCTAGATTACCATCAGGTTTTTGAGATTCATATCTGATATCATAAGTAGATATGGTGAATTCTGGTGGAGAAAAGCCAAGCCCTCCTCCAGCAATTATTAGCCCAGTTTGTATTACATCTAAACTAATATTTTCCTGAAAATTATAATCTATTAAATCACCGGGGTCGCCTTTGATAACCCAGTGAATGAGAAATAAAATAAAAGTATATTTTTTAAAAACCCTCATTGTTTTTGTTCTTTTATAACTAATTATCTAGCTATTTCATGAGCATTAACTTCTGAGTTAATAGATTTTTACCATCGGATAGTTTAACAAAATATACCCCAGATGAATATTTCGAGGCATTCCAGTTGACCTTTTGTATCTCATTGGTTATTTTATTATTTATCAAGGTTTCTATTTTGCGAGCATTTATATCATATATTTCAAGTAATACTTTAGAATTTCCTTCTATGGAAAAGGATATTTGAGTAGTTGGATTAAATGGATTGGGAAAATTAGGATAAAGTTTAATTTTAGTAGGCATATAGCTATTGCCAATAGTCTTAACAAATGTTTCTGTGGATACCTTGGCTCTAATGTTGCAGTCGCCATATTCTGATAACCCGTTGTTGTATGATATGCCATTTGTGGAGTAGTAGGAGCGACCCGAAAGATCACCCATATTATCATATGCCATTACATACCCATTATTATTAAATCTTATCCCAATAAAAAAGTCTTGATTTGGTAATATTTCCATTGAATCTACCTGTACAGTGTGCCATCCTCCAACATATGAACTGCCGGAAACTCCATCTATCATATCCCCTGGAGATGTCCCGTTAAATGAATCATATAGTCTAACCTCCCAGTTTAACTCATC
>JAYNUL010000075.1:0-2202 GCA_038281125.1 Fidelibacterota bacterium
CACTGTCCAGCATATATGCAAAAAGCTATCTCATGTTGTGAAGGCGGTCCTATATGCGAAAACGCGTCGCAATAAACATTTCTTACTAGCATAGAGTAACCACTCCCCTATTACCCATAAACCCTAGGTAAGGTGCAAGGTTATGTATATAAGCCTATTCCCATTGGTTCAAAAAAAATTTTTTTATATAAATATAGGGTAGGGGAGGGGTATATTCCGTCCCGGGAGGGCAAAACCTTTATAAAATAATCCCCATCTAAACAAATTTGTCTAAAATCAAATGCCTATTTCATAAAGCATTCAAATATTAGGAAAATTCTGCGGGAAGCTTAGCCGTCAGCGTATTTGATAATAAACTCTACAGGTTCGTCTGATTCTTCCTTGATAAGGTCTGGGTTCTTCTTACCCCACTTGGTAGGGTGGGAACGCTCCAAGAACCACGCTGAGGCCTGCCAGACACCGTTATCCGCCGCTTTACGGATGTTCATAATGTGTGCGCCTTCCGCCTCGGCTCTTGCTTTTTTAATAGACTCTGAAAACTCTAAAAACCGGATATCTCCCTCATCTGCCTTTTTCATCCACGCATGATAGGTAGCCTCACTGATACCAGCCATAGTGCATGCGTCCTTGATGTAATAACCCAATTTCAACCATTTTTCCATAGTCTCGACTAGTTCTGGTGTCAACTTGCTAGGGCGACCCCCAATATTGCTAGTAAGAGGTGCCTCGGTATCTCCCTCCATAGGGGGTGGCGGCAATTGACGCTCCGTATTAATAATATCCATAGCAAAAGTATACCTCTTTATGTTGGAAAACAGTGCCTAGATTAAGTGACCTTCAAATATTGGAAAAATTGTGCGAGGAGCTTAATATATACATATTTTCAACGCAGCGATATAAAAGGTGCCCCTAGGTATATATAAATACAATTTACACCTGCGGTAGCAGGTCCCGAGCGAAGCTCGTGATTTTTGGATTTCACAAGGTGGGTATGATTGTGCATTGAAATTCACAAGCTATCTCTGTTTGTGAAAAAAATATCTTGGGCTAAAGTCTTGGGGCAATTCTTAGAGAGATTTTTAAAATTATTTTTAGATTTTTTTTTATATGTAGATTTTATGGGCTAGGTTTTTTATTTAAAATTTGCATATAGTTCTAAATATGCAATACTTACTTATTGGCTTTTTGACAACTTAATTCGGATTTTGGAAAATCTAAAGTGTTACTCGAGATTAATTATGGCTCGGAGATATGGGTTGCGACCTAGCCGATACCGATTATGAAAACGCAAGACCGACCAACACCGAACAGAATTTTTACTCCGAATTTTTTAGATAGCTCGGAGGGTCAATTCAATTTGACTCTCTAGGGTATCTAATAAACTAGGTATCGATTCCAAAAAATAACTAACCTTAAGGAGGTACAAAAATGGAATTAAAAGTAATGGCTCTAGTTGAAAACGCTAGAGGTTTTTTATACATGGCTATAGATATTGCGAGTGAGAGAACACCAATTTATCTACACGCTATCAGTAAAAAAACAGGCGAGGCTCAATGGTACGAATCAAATTCTGATTTTGCTAGAGCTTATGCTGATACATTACTAAGAGGGGGTCAATACTCTGTAGTATTTACTGCAAGAGTTAAGGGCATTAAAAAATCCTCTGTTACTGATTGGGTCTAACAATCTCGGAGCTTATCTGTAAAGGTAAGCTCTAGGATTCTTAGAAAAACTAAGGACAAGCTAAAGGAGAAAAAATGAAACTAATCGAAACCACTACAGCTGGAGCTGTAGATATCATGATTACATGGGCAACATTAGGAGCAGAACTACATTACTTCAATGGAGCTGATTGGTATATCAAGATAAGTGATGACATGGTTGCAGTTGTATCAACAGGCAATCCTAACTATGTAACAATTGATTTTATGTTACAGGGTAAGGCTAGAGATTACCTAACAACATCAAGCAACTGTTTTGATACTAGTCTTGATGAGCAACTCGATAAGTTCATTACACATAGTCAATTTGTGTAAGACTCATAGACCTTATCTGAATGGGTAAGGTCAATGAGCTTTATGCTCACTAAGTAAAAACTAATAAAAGAAATGGAGATGATAATGAGTTTTATAGATACAACTTATTACACAGAAAATAAAAAACAGGTAGCAGACATTAAGAGAGAATTTAGAAACTCTCTTA
>JAYNUL010000075.1:2302-7613 GCA_038281125.1 Fidelibacterota bacterium
TTTTTTTTTGTTCTAATTATCCAACCGGGACCGTTGTCACGGCCCTACGGGATGTTCCAGCTCTGCTGGGTGCCCTTTGGGATGTGACTCTACGAGTTAGACCTGCGGAGCAGGTAAAACCCGGTCGAGCTGGAAGGTCGTCGAAATGTGAATGTAAAGTTTAGATTTAGATTTTTTTTCACAATCTTGGGACTTTGTGAAAAATAATTCACAAGCATATAGACTTTGTGAATGTATAAATATACATAGCATGTATAAAAAAACTAATCTAAAAACTTGCATATAAAAATAATATAGGTATCCTACATAGTATGAAAAATATGAAAATAAAAAAACTAACCGAAAACACGAGAAATATACTATATATGGCTTGTTTAGTAGGAGTTGAAAGAACTGTAATTTATCTACATGGCGTTAGCAAAACTACAGGCGAAAATCAATGGTATGAAACTAAAATTGATTATGCCGAAAGTACAGCTAAAAAATATGTTGGACATGGACAGTATAAATTAGTAGTAAGACATATAACTAAATCTAGTTTCACAGATTGGGTTTAGAGAAAGGTAAAACTATCCCCCCGAAAGGGGGGATTTTTTTTGTCCAAAATGGACCCGCTTGCGGGACCCTTCGGGATGTCCTCCTCCGGAGGAGGTCCCGATTTGATGACCTATTTGCAAATAAATTTTTTTCCCTTTTTTTTACATTTTTAGTTGCATACTTTTAGATTATGTGTATTATATATAATGTACTTATTGATTACAGAGAGGAAAAACTAAAATGAATAAATACGAGAGAGTTTATAACTGGACAATGGTAGAGCTTGATAGAACTATCAATGACTACCCAATTGACCAAAACATTAAAGATTGGTTGAAAATGCTTAAAGGTAGCATGGAGTACAACCTAAACAAAGAGATTTAATCATCTCCTTTCGGTTAGTCAGCGTTTGAGGGACTTGTTCCCTCATTCGTTGTATCCAAACGGGACCCGCGGAGCGGTCCCTGACGGGATGTCCCCTGCGGGGTGCAAGTAGGATTTCTCCTACTCACACACACAGTGATTAACACTATGTTTGCATGGCTTATGTAAAAGCTCATGCCCACGAGTTTTGGGAGCAAGTGCTTTACAAAGTTTGCAGTATGCCCATTTAACAGGGCTAGTTGCATATTTGTTCATTTCCACCTCCTTACTTAATATATGGATATTTAATTAAAAATGTTCCGGTATAAATATAAAAATGTTATTCTAAATATATAAAACTAAATAAGGAGAAATATGTTTGTATTTGATGAATTAGCTAATAATTATATCTATGATTTAGAGCGTATGGAAGTTCCAGATTATCCTCTGGAAACTAAATATTCTCAAATCGATTATTGGGATTGTCAATCCTGTGGTGCTCTCCATACTTTTTCTGATGGCGAAAAGTATTGGATTTCTACAGATTACAATTCTTTTGAAGGTAATATTTCCACTCGTATGTGTGAAACTAATTGCCGGGACTCGTGGTATAACGGGTAATTTAATTAGGGGGCGAAAGCCCCCTTTTTTTTATCCAAACCGGACCAGCGGAGCTGGGCCCTTCGGGATATCCCCCTCTGGAGAGGGTCCCAATTGTTTTTATACATTACATGTATATTTTTTTAGATTTTAGGTTGTTTATAATTTTTAGATTGGTATTCTTAGATTATGTTAAAACTTATAAAAATAATTAAATCGGCGTATGAATTTACTACAGATTTTGTAGTGGCTTTTTTATGCCCAAATGAATCTTGCTGGGATAGAGCGCAAAATCTATCTGCCTCTTCTTACTTTGGTTGGAAGGGTGCTACTAATTGGACTGATAAATGCTATGCCTGTAAAACGGAGTTTAATGTCAAACCCGTATTTGATATGGCTAGGAAGTCTGGAATCTTTGATGATGTTGGTCAATGCTATGGTTGTAGTCAATATTTTCAGACTAGGGATATGTTCCTTAAAAAACCTAATAAAGCTGAGTCTATTGAAGAAACTATAGATGGTGTTTTATGGGGTCGTGTTCCGTTGCGTGATTATTGTGAAGAGTGCTATGAGTGGGTTCAAAACCCCGAAAAAATGGCTCGTGAATATGAATCTGAAAGAGCTTATAGTGGGGATTATGAGGAGATTCCTCCTATGGACTATTACGATTATCAAATGGAACTCCATATTCAAAATGGTGGTCTTGGCGATTATTATGAGTCTGACGGAAACGGCAATTACTGGAGAAAAGAAGACCCTGTAAAAACTGCCGAAGAATATGCCTCAGAAAATAAAGCTAAGTTTCTTAAAGATAATTTAGATGAAACTATTAAGTATAAAAATTTCCGTGATGAGCATTTTGTTTAATTAAGTTTAGAGGGGGACTCCTTACTGGTATCAACACAATACCTAGGTAATCTAAAACAACTGTCCCCCTCTTTTTTTTATCCAAATTGGACCGGCGTAGCCGGACCCTCTGGGATGTCCGCACCGCGTCCCGTCTGTATTATCTGAATAAAAATATCTAAAATTAGTTGCATAAAAATTTTAATCTAGTATATTTAAGAGTGGTTAGAGAAAGGAAACTACATTGATAGAAATAACTAAAGAGGTCGCTAGAAAATTTTTCGAGATAGAACCTCGCCAAGAACTAATACTCGATAATGGTCATGCAATATGGTCTTTAGAGTCTTACCTAAAAGACGGAGCGTTTGTTGAACTCAAGAAAGAGGATATCGAACACTTAGAGTTTGTACATTTTAGTGGAGATGATTATAAAGATACTATCTTTAGTCATGAAACAGGGGAGAGAATGGAATCTCTCACAGGAATTGACAACAAAGATTTCTTAATTTGGTTTGCAGAACAAATCGGAGCAGACATCTCTTATGCCTTTACATTTTTCGGTAGAGGAAAAATGGCGCAGTTTATGTGTGTGCAGATTTTTGACAAGCTAGAGAAAATTGCAGACTTCACAGATGAGGAATTAAAAGAGGTTGAGGAAAGAGCTAAAAAACTTTCTCAACAATAAAAACAACTAAGCGGGTTTTATGAGGACTCGCTTTTTTGTTATCCAATTTGGACACGCGGAGCGGATGTGAGCCTCCCGGCGGGGGTCATTTTTGTATCATTTTTTTAGAAATTGAGTTGCAATCTAAATTAATTCATCTAAAATACACAGTATGAAAGTTAAAGACAGAATAAAACAATTACATAAAGATATTGAAAAATTTGTAGAAAATGGCGAGTATGAAAATTACTTAAAATTTTTGAGCAAGTTTTGGAGTAGGTCAGCATATAACCAAGCGTTAATTTATATATTTAAAGAACACGCCTCTTTTGTTATGGGTTATAAACAATGGATTGAAAAATTTAATAGAATCCCTGTTGCTTGTACTGTTTGCAGAAGTCAAAAGAATAAAGATTGCACCTGTAAAGAGCGTAAAGCACCGATTAGGATTCCACAACTAGCACCAATTCCATATAAAAATAAAGATGATGAGGATAAAATTTGGTTTAAAGAAGTATATGTTTTTGATGTAGCAGATACAGAGCCAATAGAGGGGTTACCTATTAAACCATTAGAAAAAATAGCTAAACCTTTAATAGGTCAATTGGATAATTTTAAAACTTTAGAATCAGCATTAATAGAAATAATTAATGAAAATGGTTTTAGTTTCCGATATGATGTATGGGATTCAGAATATTTAAATGGTTGGTGTAATTATACACTTAAAGAAATTGTTGTTCATGATGACAGAGCAGAGAGCCAAAAAATAAAAACTATGATTCATGAAATAGGACACATGTTTGCACACGATACAGAAAAACTAGGGGACATGAAAAAACCTAGAGGAAGTGTTGAGGCAGAGGCAGAGTCTATAGCGTATGTTGTAGCTAGTCATTATGGATTAGATACAAGCAATTATTCTATAGGTTATGTTGCAGGTTGGACAGGTGGAGGAGATGAAGACACACTTCAAGACACTATTCAAACTGTTAGTAAAAATGCAAAAATGATTATTGATATGTTAGGAGGAAAAATTGATAGTAGTTCTGATACGAACGATTAAAGATATTTTAGTTAAGTAATTAAAGAGTGGGGGGAAACCCCCATTTTTTTTATCCAAATCGCACCCCCCACGGAGTGGGTCCCTACGGGATGTCTCCCTTCTAGGGGTCCCGCTGGGATTATAAAAAATAAAGGATTCCTTTGTTATCCAAGTTACCTTAAGGAGGAAAAGAGGTTGCCGGGAATCCTTACAGAGAACTTCGATTGGTGTTAGGGTTGCAACTAGAGATTTCTCTCTCCACTCTGTGCAGGTAGTTTCGATAAGCGCTCTATGGACTTCGTTATATCGAGGATAGCGACAGAGCCTTAGGATGTCTGCTAGACAGGATATTACTAAAAGCAAGAAGATTCTTTTGCGAGACTATGGACACTTTACGAGCCACCTCTCAAAATCCTCTGTAAGGATTCTTTTCTTTATTTATCAAAAAGCCAATACTATAAATATACACTATGTGCAGAATAATGCAACTCGAAATCCAACTTTTTTTTATTTTTTTATACATACAATGTATATTTCCAAACGGGACCGCGCTCCGCGAGGAACTCCACCCCGTGGAGGGTCCGGATTGGGAGGCTCATTTGCAAATAGAAATTTATCCTATTTTTTAGTTGCATTAGAATCTAAAAGTGCTAATCTAAACATTATGAGAAAACACACAGAACAAAAAAACGAAAGAGGCAAAAGACAGTTAGTCAAAATAGATGTCAATGATATAGATAATCTAAATAGACAACAGAGAAGAGCCTTAAAAAGTAAAAAACAAAGTCGTTATCGTGGTTTAACAAGACCAACTGATAATGGAGTAGCTAATGGAGGTAAAAAACGATATGGATAAATTATTAGGTTATACCGATTGGGTATGGGATGAATCTGAAGTATTTGATTCTGAACATTGTGGATTGTGTAATGAAGAACTATATCCATGTGAATTAGCTTACCAACAATACGCTGATTGGAAGATTGGAGATTTATTACCAGAACTTAGTGCAACACTTTCAAGTCCGGGAAGTATGGATAATCATTGGGATTATGCAATAGCAGTAGGTTATGTCGGTTGGATGAACTCATTTGGACAAACTGAAGTTAAAGAAGTAGATTCTATCTTCTTAAAGTATATGGTATTTGACACAATTAATGATTCTAACATTGTTGCTAAGTTAGATTTTAGCAAGGTAGAAAGTGGAGTCATAACTTTAACTAGAAGTCATCACGATAGACCAATGGGAGAAACTATATAT
>JAYNUL010000076.1:0-4716 GCA_038281125.1 Fidelibacterota bacterium
AAGAATTAAAAATGACAGGTCAAGTTGACAGAAGAGTCTTCACTGGTTTAATTGTACAACCGCTTGATCGTAAAGTAGCAACTTATCTTGATGCGCCTTTTGTCAAAGGTGTTGTAATATTAGAGATCTCCAAGCATAGCCCAGCCGATAAATCAGGTCTTGAAATAGGTGATATTATTTTATCTTTTAATGGTGTTGATGTCAATAAAAGAAGTGACATTCATAGAGTCATATATGAGAACGATATTCGTGCAGGGGATATAGTTATATTGAAAATATTTAGGAAAGGTCGATACAAAAATATTAAAATGAAAACAGCAAAGTTTAAATGATATTAAGTATATGAGAATTGCAAAAGAAGGTAAGATATTTGTTTACCCAGTGTTTTTTTTAACGATAATACTTATTATACTTTATTACTTGTATAATATCAGTGGTATCATTCCAGCGATATCTGGATTGTTGTTTTTGTTTTGTCTGAATTTTTTTAGAGACCCAATTAGAATAATGCCGGATGGGGAGAAAATCATTGTCTCGCCTTCAGATGGTAAAATAATAAGAATTGAGAAATTACATGATGAAGAAATAGGAGAATCTTTTGTAGTCTCGATATTTTTAAATATATTTAACGTACATGCAAATTGGATGCCTCTCGATGGGGATTTTCTTGATCTGCAATATTCTAAAGGAAAATTTTTATTGGCATTTGATCATAAGGCTTGTGATGAAAATGAGAGAAATATTATCAAGATCAACACAGAAATAGGAACAATTAAAATTGTTCAAATTGCTGGTCTTCTTGCCAGAAGAATATTATGCTATGCTAGAAAAGGAAATTCAATGAGAATAGGTGAGAGATTAGGTTTTATGCGCTTTGGTTCGAGGATTGATTTGACAATTTCATCGAAAGTTAATTTAAGGATTAAAGAGGGTCAAAAAGTTGTTGGAAAAAAGACCATAATTGGCACATATTGATGAGTTAAAAGTTTATAGAGATGAAAAAGAAACCTAAACATTTTCTACCAAATATTATAACATTAACAAATATGTTTTTAGGATTTGTTGCCATCGGGCTAATCATTAAAAATCAGCCACTCAAAGCTGGAGTTGCAATAATAATTGCTGGAATGTTGGATGTTTTTGATGGTAAGATAGCACGTTTGTTAGGAATTGAGTCCAAATTTGGTATGGAGTTTGATTCAATGGCAGATACAGTTTCATTTTGTGTTGTTCCATCAATTTTAGT
The DNA here is from genome assembly GCA_038281125.1 of Fidelibacterota bacterium. Lineage (GTDB taxonomy): Bacteria > Fidelibacterota > Marinisomatia > Marinisomatales > UBA1611 > NZWG01. The sequence continues at coordinate 1,247 of JAYNUL010000076.1, forward strand.
TTATTCACTTTATGTAGATGGATTACAGCCATTCCTAGGTCTGCTGATTTCCTTTATGCCACTTATGTTTGGAACAATAAGACTAGCTAAATTTAATATTGACCAAAATAACGGTTTAAAAAGTAACTATACCATCGGACTGACTACTCCAATTGCTGCGATTGCTCTTTTTTCCTACCTATATTTTAATCATCAATTAGATGGTGATTATGGTGATCCTAGGACTGCCTTAATGTTTGTCGCTGCTATAAGCATATTAATGGTAAGTCCAATCCCTTTTATAAAATTTCCTCTTTTATCATTTAAATCAGGTAGATCCAACTCAATAATCTTATCTATTTTTATCTTATCTGTAATTGGAATTATAATTTTGAAAGGATTATTTCTTTTACCTATAACTCTTTTATTTATTGGATGGAACATAATATATTGGTTATTAAATCCTCAAAAAAGTAATATGTATGCTAAGGCAGATTAGTTGATGCGAAATAGAGATATATCTTTAATTGTTATTGGCCTTTTTATCGGTGCGGTAATTGGGGGAGTTATTGGTAACCTTTTGGCATGGTCTCTACCAGAAGGGGTTGTTAAAGACTTTTTCTTAACAAGTTTAACATTTGATATTGGTAGCAATATTGGCGAAAACGCGGGCGTTGTTGTGATTGATTTAGGTATCATTATTTTTAAGTTTGGATTAGCTGTAGACTTCAACTTTACTAGCATAATTGGATTAGCAACATCTTATTATATTTTGCGATATTTTAGGTAAAATTAATGGAGACATCATCCACTCATAGGACGTAAATTTTTAATATGTTTAATCTAGGTACTGGCGAACTTCTTATAATATTTCTGGTAATCCTTCTTTTATTTGGGGCAAAGAAACTACCTGAGTTAGCTCGAGGGTTGGGTAAAGGCATCAATGAATTCAAGGATGCTGTTGAAACTGGCAAGCAAGAGATAATGGATGCTAATGATGTTAAGAAGGAGTCAAAAAAGGAAGAGGAATAATCCCTCAAAATGTGCAAAGTTTACAATTGCACCAAAAATTTTATTTAGAAACATTTTTTAATGTTTATAGTTATAAAAGAATAACTTGAACCTAAAATAATTTCTATGATATGCTGTTTGAATCGCCCTTTTTCCTGACTCTTATATTTTTGATCCCTCTACTAGCACTGTGGTATGTTAAGTCAGGCATAAAAAATCAGGGCACCTTACAAATTTCATCTGAGAGATACACTTCATTAGAAATTCGAAGATCTGGGTTATACAAAAAAAATATAATTCTGTGTTTACATTTATTAATTACTTTTTTAATCATTATTGCTATATCTCGTCCTCAAAAAATTGATAAGATTACTGAAAATAGTGTTAATGTAGTTGACATATTACTTGTTTTAGATATCAGTTCAAGTATGTTAGCAGATGATTTTTTACCAAATCGATTAGAGGCTGTGAAAGAAACGGCCATGAATTTCATTTACAATAGAGAAGAAGATCGTATTGGGATATTAGTCTTTGCAGGTGAGTCCTTTATCCAATGTCCACTTACAATTGATAAATCAATTTTAAAATCGCTTATAGGTGAAATAAAAGTAGCATCCAAAGAATATGATGGTACGGCTATTGGAATGGCCATCGCCAATGGGACTAATCGTTTCAGGAGCAGTGATGTTGAAAGTAAAGTAATGATTTTACTTTCAGATGGAAGTAATAATAGTGGTGAAATAGATCCAATTACTGCAGCGGAATTAGCTAGTCAATTTGGTATAAAAATTTATACGATTGGGGCTGGTACTGATCAAGCATACACAAAAATTCCAGGAAGAGGATTAATTGTAAACGAGATTGATGAGGCTACATTGAAGAAAATTGCTAATGTAACTGGAGGAGAATATTTTAGAGCAACTGACATAAAGGCATTGGAGTCTATTTACTTAAAAATCGATGAACTCGAGAGATCTAAAATAGAGATTAATGAATATACTCTTTATAAAGAACTTTATGGCTGGTTTCTAATACCTGCTCTTCTACTTAGTATCCTTTTATTCGTTTTGAAGCAGATAATTTTTAGGGTGAATGATTAATGTCTTTTCGCTACACATGGGTGCTTGCAATTTTATTTATACAATTAATTTTTTGGGTTTATATTATCATTAAGAGGCAAAAACAACCTTCAGGATTATTTTCCTCTGCAATGGATAAAATTTTAGCTAGAGATTTAAATAGATCTAGAGTTACGCTTAAAAATAATATATTAATTATTGGTTCACTATTATTGACCTTGGCAGCTTCTGGTCCTCAGATAGGTACGAGAGTCAGACCCATTGAGAGAAAAGGGGTAGATCTTGTAATTGCTTTAGATACATCAACAAGTATGGATGCTGAAGATGTTACACCTTCAAGACTAGAAAAGTCAAAATTGGAAATAGGAAAACTAATTAGAAATCTTAAAGGAGACAGGGTTGCTATTATTGTTTTTGCTGGAACTAGTCATTTATATTTGCCTCTTACTACTGACTATGAAGCTGCACTTTTATTTCTTAATGAAATTGACAGCAAGATGATACCAACTCAGGGTACTGTTCTTAGCAAAGCAATGCTAAAAGCTTTAGAATCATTTTCAAATGAAATTGATAAGTTCAAAGTGATGCTACTTATTTCAGATGGTGAGGATCATGATAACCAGGCTGTAAACATTGCATCCAAGGCTTCGGATGCCGGATTTATTATTAATACCGTTGGCGTGGGATCAAAAAATGGCAGTCTTATTCCAATCATTAATGATAAAGATCAAAAAGCGGGATATAAAAGAGATGCTAAAGGTAATTTGATTACATCAATTCCAAATGAAAAAGTATTAAAGGAAATTGCAACTGCTGGCAAAGGAACATATTTTAGGTTTGCGAATTCTGCTGATTCTTACCGAGAAATCGCAGCAGCAATAGAAAACATGGAAAAAAAGACAATATCAACACATGAGTTCTCTGAGTATGAGGATAGATATCAGATTATAGCCTTAGCTTCATTGCTGTGCTACTTTATTGGTTTTGTAATTCCAACCAAGGAAAAGAGTAAATCATGATATTTATTATCTTGCTTTTAATAGTAAACGTAAGTTTTTCCCAAGATAAGGGTAAAACCGCATATGAAAATGGAAATTATAATGATGCTAGGCTCTACTACGAAAATATTTTAAGATCAAGGGAGAATGATAATGCAGCAAAATATGGCCTAGGAGTTAGTGCTTATAAGCAAAACGATATCGAGGGTGCTTTAAGCGCTCTCAAAGAAACAACAAATACCGATGATAAAGTTCTTGCATCCAAATCGTACTATAATCTTGCGAATATATTGAGAGAGTCAGGCGAGATGGAAGAAAGTCTCGAGTATTACAAAAAATCTATCGTTCTAAATCCAGAGGATAAAGATGCAAAAATCAATTATGAACTATTAAAGCAAACTCT
>JAYNUL010000076.1:4816-7477 GCA_038281125.1 Fidelibacterota bacterium
TTAATATCCTTTGTTTCAGCTGAATCAATTCAGATCTCCGTTGATAAAAATCAATTAGAGAATGGCGAACTTTTAAAGCTTAGCATTGAGGTTATCGATGGCGAAGATTTTGCAAGAGTCGATTTGAGTCCATTAGAAAGTAATTTTGAAATTATATCAGGCCCATCGCAGCAGACTAATATTCAATGGGTTAACGGACAAATGACAAGTATAAAGACCCTTTCATGGAATATTTTGCCTAAAAAAAGTGGAGATGTAATAATCCCTGCATTGTCTGGATATGTTGGTGACAAGAGGTTTAAAGGAAAAAAAATTAAAATAAAAGTGGGTGAGATCAGTGAAGATAAATCTAATGAAGTATTTATTGCTGCAGAAATAGATAAAGAGAATGCGTACTTAGGAGAACAAATAACATTAACCTATAAACTTTATAAGAGAGTTGATGTAAACATAGCGGGTATTGACCAATTTCAAATGCCTAATTTTAAAGGGTTCTGGGTTGAAGAACTATTCACCCCTCAAAGATTACAGTATCAATCTAAAAAGATTAGAATAAATGGAGTGGATTATCAAGTTGCGAACTTAGGCCAGAGGGCATTATTCCCAATAGCCTCAGATGATCATGTAATACCATCAGTAAAAGTTAAAGTACAGTTAGAGGTAAAGAAAAAAAAGCGTCGAAGAGATCCCTTTTTTGATCCTTTTTTTGATTCTTTTTTATCTGAAACAAAAACAAGAATACTTTCATCAAAAAATAAAAACATTGGCATTATAAATTACCCTCAACCAATACCGAATGATTTTACTGGTGCTGTAGGACAGTTTGATTTAGATACAAAAATCGATCGGAATGATGTTGAAGTAAACGATGGAATTACTTTGACAATTCTCCTTAATGGTACTGGCAACATTGGCCTATTTTCATTTCCTGAACCCAAATTCCCAGATGATATAGAAGTTTTTCCTCCCGCTGAAAATTTTGAAAAAGATGAGTTTCGTAATCAAATTACTGGAAAACAAAAATGGGAGTACATTTTAATTCCAAGAAAACCAGGCACTTTAATAATCCCAGAAACCAAAATGTCCTTTTTTGATCCGATAGAGAAAACTTGGAAAACAATTCAAACTAAAATGACCGAAATAAATGTAATACCAGGTAAGAGTAACCTAGTTCCTGATCAGGGGTTTACAAAAAAGGAAATAGAACTAATTGGTCAAGATATTCGCTATATGAATACTGGTCCTACCGATCTAGTGCAAAAGGGTACAATGAATTTTAACCTATTGCTAACTACATACCTACTTTCATTATCAATTATTATCACTCCATTTTTGATTAATAAAATTACTGGTTATCGTTTGGCTACAGCTAATGATAGGAAAATCAATAATGCATTGAAATTGGCTACGAAAAATTTGAATAATAATGTTCATAATAATCCATTTGAATCAGCTAGTAAATCACTTTACGTCTATTTAAAAAATAAATTTTCACTCAATACCGAAAATTTAGATACTTTAAGAGTAAGAGAAATATTAAATGATAAAATTGATGAAGAGCTTTGCAATGAGGTCATAAAAGTTTTAACTATTTGTGATCAAGGAAAATACTCACCTGAAGCAATCGATAAAGAAGATGGAATTATTAAAGAAATGAGAATTTTGTTAAAACAAATTGATCGGAATATATCTTGAGATACTTTTTTATCTTACTTTTAATGAATTCATCTGGATTCTCTGAATTAGCAGATGGAGTATATATTGAAGCAAATAAAGCGTTAATAGCTGAGAATTATTATGATGCCATATCCAAGTACGAATCAATATTAAATGATGGATATGAGAGTGCTGAACTTTATTATAACCTTGGTAACGCCTATTACAGATCGGAACAATTAGGAAAGTCAATTTGGGCATATTCAAATGCACTAGACATAGCCCCGAGGAATAGGGATGTTGCTCATAATCTTTCTATAGCAAATGCTCAAATAGTTGATCGGATAGAAATGCCTAAATCATTTGTTTTCATCACATTTTACAGACTTTTGAAATCAATAATGACTACATATGAATGGATTTTAGTTGGAAGTTTTCTGATTCTTATCAAATCGATACATTTTTCAGGTATGAGATTTGGTCTTACAAGAGGAAAAATGTACAAAATGACTTCAACAGTACTAATTTCGTTGATTATACTTGCACATATATTTGCGATGGATTCATACATTGATAAACAAAGAAAAAATTCTGCTGTTGTTATTTCTAATAAGGTAAATGCTTATTCAGGGCCTTTTTATGGAAGTAGTTCTATATTATTTCAAATTAATGAAGGAATTAAAATAGATATTTCTAATCAGCAAAAGGATTGGGTGGAAATAATTTTAATTGATGGGAAAAAAGGATGGATACCATCAGAATCAATCTGGTTTATCATATGAGGCTTATTCTTTTCATAATACTATCTCATAAGATTCTCTTTGGTCAAGACTCGTTATTTTGGTTCGATATGAGTAAGGTACGAGATCCTGTACCTAAAACTCCAATGGTCATGGATAAAATATTTGGTTTATCTCAATTCACTATGATTGATTCCCTGAAAAAAATTAAAATTTCCACACTTGATGGCTACAGGCTACAGCTTTACGAATCATCTAGTGCCGA
>JAYNUL010000077.1:0-2203 GCA_038281125.1 Fidelibacterota bacterium
TAACATGAGACTAATGATTTTACTACAATTACAATATTCTTTCATTGGAAACATCGTACTTAATGAAAGGAAAGAGAAAAGGTATTAATAAAAATAATTACAAATGATTAAAGCATTAGTAAATAGATCATGGGAATTGTTTGATATTGATGAACTTCAGCCGGGGACGAGTGTCTTTAATTTTGAAACCGGGCTATATGAGACCATGAGGACAAAGGGCCATAGGCCCATTCTTCTAACACCTCATTTAGATCGTCTATTTAATTCAGCTAAGTCAACGAATCTAAAACCTCCCTTTCATAGAAAAAAGGTTGAATCAATGATAATGCAAGTTATTGAAAGTTCGCCTGACCCAGACCAAAGAGTTAGAGTATTATTGGTTCCGGATAAAGTAATTATATATACCATGCCACTAGATCTTGATTATGATATCTACAACAGAGTATCTGTAATTACAGTTCAGGCAAAAAGGGATAACCCTGAGATAAAGACAACAGACTATCATTCCTGTCTGAATGCATATCAATTAGCTCAAGAACATAAATGTTTTGATGCTATTTTGATGGATGAAAATCAGGTGGTTTTTGAAGGAAGTAGAAGCAATCTTTTTTGGATAAAAAAGGGCAGCCTCTTTACAAAAGAGACTGGCGTCCTTCCAGGGGTGACTAGAAATACAATTATTACGCACTCTCCCTACACTGTTAAATACGGTGAACTAAACGTACTTGATTTTGATTGGTTAAGTGAGCTATTCTTAACGAATAGTGGATCAGGCATAGTTCCAATTGTCAAAGTAAATAATTCAATAATTGGTAATGGAGTTCCAGGGCCCATCACAAAAGAACTAATGAAACTTTACGATAGCTGGACATTTGATATTTGATGAACCGTTATAGTTAAAGACAATTGTGCTCTCATCTAACTACTAATTTCTTTAAAAATTTTCCATTTAATACTGAAAATCAATGATAGAAAAAGTTTTTGGTAAAGTAATAGATTTCCCAAAAATCACCCTTTGTGGCATACTTTTATTGACCATGGTTTGGGCTCTATTCATACCCAATCTAACAATAGATTTTTCAATAGAACACCTCTTCTCCCAAAATGATCCCGCTGTAGAAGAATATTTCTCCTTTAGAGATGATTTTGGAAGAGAGGATAATGTAATCACAATAATCTATAAGCCTGTAGACTATCTTGATCGAGAACTATATATAGAACTAGAAAATATTGCTTACGCTCTAGAGGAATTAAATGGTGTTGAAAATGTTGTCTCGATTTTTAGCCTAAGTGACCTAGACACAAGAGCATGGCTTGGAGACTTTCATAATAGCGGCACTGAATGGAACCAAGACACGGTATTACAAAAGTTGAAGTACATTCAATCAGACCCTTCAATAGGTTCTCGGATATTATCGAAAGACCTCAGGTTTGGTGCTTTTATGCTAACTCTAAGAGATATTGCAAATAACCACCAGGATCGGAGTGCTGTCTTAAAAGAAATTAAAAAGCTAACTCAAGGAACTTCACCATCATGGACATTTTCAGGAGTTTCCGTTTTAAGAACCGAGTATGTTGGCTACATGGTTAGGGATAATTTTCTTTTTTTACCACCCATTGCAATAATTCTCGTCTCGTTACTCAGTTATGTATTTCGGAACTGGGTGTTTGTTGCTATACCCTTGATGACAGTTCTCACTACAGTTATATGGCTGCTTGGGATCATGGGATTATTTGGTCTTGAGATAAATATCATGACCTATATTGTACCAACATTGTTATTCATTATTGGGATTAGCGACGCGATACATATACAAGCGCGATTCAGAGAGAATCTTAATAAGGACTCCTTAACCCCTCGCGATGCAATGCTCATCACTATGACTCAAATGTCAAAGGTTATATTTTTAACAAGCGTAACAACATCCATTGGATTTATTGCATTGATGACTACTTCCATAAGCATTGTTCAAGAATTTGGAATGGAAATAGCATTAGGCGTAATGATCGCTTGGTTAGTGTCAATAGTTCTAGTCCCATCTGGGATAATGTTGTTTAAATCATTTGGTAAAGGCCGGGAGCATACATTTTCCCCAATGTTAAACTGGTTGTCAAATGCAATCCCGAGGCGACCTTGGGTTTTTATAATCATACCGCTTTTCATTTCATTTACAGCGATTTATAAAATAAAAGATTTATCCAC